>CAMGCA010000008.1 GCA_946011705.1 uncultured Clostridia bacterium
GTGGTTGCCACCCCCGGACGGCTCATGGATCACTATAACCGCAAGACCATCCGTCTGGATAAAATTCAGACCGTGGTGCTGGACGAGGCCGACCGGATGCTGGATATGGGCTTTTTCAAGGACGTGACCCGGATCATCGATAAGGTGAAGAATCGGAAGAATCTGGGGCTGTTCTCCGCCACCATCTCTCAGGAGGTCATGACCGTTTCCTGGATGTACCAGCGGGACGAGGTGGAAATCACCGTAGAGCCGAAGCAGGAGGATCGCCCGGACATCGACCAGTTTGCCTTAAGCTGTACACCCCTGGCCAAGGCGGAGACCACTTTGCGCCTCATTCAGTCTCAGGGCTATGAGCGGGTCATGATTTTCTGCAACACCAAGCATATGTGCCAGCGGCTCAGCGACGAATTGCAGCGGGCAGGGCTGGACTGCGACTGCATCCACGGGGATATCCGCCAGAGCCAGCGGGAGAAGACCATGCAGCGCTACCGGGACGGAAAGCTCGCGATCCTCATAGCCACAGACGTGGCTTCCCGGGGCAGCGACGTGGAGGATGTGGACTGCGTCATCAACTATGACATTCCCGAGGAAAATGAATACTATGTCCACCGCATTGGCCGAACCGGCCGTGCCCGGCGCAAGGGTGTGGCGTGGAGCCTTGTCAGCAACTTCCCGGAGCAGGCCCGGCTGGAGGTTATCTGCAAGTACTGTCAGATCACCGTGAAGCCTAAGGTTCTGGATGAAAACGGAAATCTGAGTGAAGAAGAGGTGAAAGCTCCGGTAAAACCCCGGAGGCGTCTGCGGTGAACCCGCGGGAACGGGGCTTTCTCCTGCTGACCAGCCATCTGGGTGATCCGGAGCGGAAGGTGCTGACGGTGGCCCAGCTGCGTTCCCTGGCCTTGCGAATGCGGGATATGGAGCAGCCCGTGGAAAGCCGGGATTTGAAAAAAACGGACTTAACCCGCTTGGGCTTCGACGATGAATTCGCGGAGAGAATCGTTTCCCTTCTGGAACAGGAGGATCTGCTGGACGGGTATCTTGCCAGAGCGGCGGCACGGAACTGCGTGCCCATTACCCGGGTCAGCGAAAAATACCCCCAAATTCTGCGCCAGCGTCTGGGGCTGGACAGCCCCGGCTGCCTGTGGGCACGGGGAGACGTGGAAATTTTGAATACCCCCGCCATTTCTCTGGTGGGCTGCCGGGAGCTGAATGGGCCGAACCGGGAATTCGCGAAAGCCGTTGGCCATCGGGCGGCAGAACAGGGCTTGACATTGGTGTCCGGCAATGCCCGGGGCGCTGATCGGGCGGCACAGGAGGCCTGCCTGGAAGCCGGTGGCCGGGTAGTAAGCATTGTAGCGGACAGTCTGAACCGGATTCCCCCGAGAAATCTGCTGTACCTCAGCGAGGATGGGTTTGACGAGGAATTCTCAGCCCAGCGAGCATTGAGCCGCAACCGCTGCATCCACACCCTGGGGCGGATGGTATTTGTTGCCCAGTCTGATTTGCAGAAGGGCGGCACCTGGAGCGGCACCGTGAAAAACCTGCGGTTCGGATGGAGCCCGGTGGTTTGCTTCCGGGATGGCAGTGAATCGGCATCCCAATTGGAGAAGATGGGCGCGTATCAAATTGGTATGGAGGATTTGCGCGACCTGACCAGCCTTCAAATGCCGGACAATTTGCTTTGGTAATTTTGTGCGCCGCCCGGAAAGCGGCGCACATAGATTTTACGGAAGCGGTCTTGCTGATTTTACAATTCTCAGGCATACTATTCTGGTAGAAGGGAGAAAAACGACTATGACCTATGAAGAAGTCCGCCGGGATCCGGCGGTGAAGATTTATATTGCCCAGGCCGACGCCTCCATGCAGGCCTTGGGCTTTACGGAGCACAGCTTCGCCCATGTGACCCGGGTGGCGAAAACTGCCGGCGATATTCTGGAAATCCTGGGCTATCCCGCAAGAACCGTTGAGCTTGCGAGAATTGCCGGTTATCTGCATGACATCGGAAATGTGGTAAACCGGGTGGATCACAGCCAGAGCGGGGCGGTGATGGCCTTCCGTATCTTGGACCGGATGAATTTTCCGCCGGAGGAAATCGCTTCCATCGTGACCGCCATCGGCAACCATGACGAGGGCACCGGAGTACCGGTAAATGCGGTATCGGCGGCGCTGTTTCTGGCGGATAAGTCGGATGTGCGCCGCTCCCGGGTGCGCAAAACCGCGGATATTGCCCAGGATATTCACGACCGGGTGAATTACTCCGTGACCCATTCGGAATTGGAGATCGATTTGGAGCAGAAAACCGTGACCCTTGAGCTGACGGTAGACACCAGGGTCAGCTCCGTCATGGAGTATTTTGAGATTTTCATGAAGCGGATGTCCCTGTGCCGCAACGCGGCTCAGCGTCTGGGCCTGCGCTTCCAGCTGACCATTAACGACCAGCCCCTCATATGAATAGCGCACCCCCTTGCCGCATAGGGTTACGGCAAGGGGGTGTTTGCGTTGACAGGGGATTATGAGGTGTTTTTTGGAAATCAGCCGGTGGGAAGGGTGCAGGTTCTGCGGCAGGGGTTATACTACCGCTTTGTCTGCCGGTGTAAGCTCACTGGAGACGTAGTCTGCCGGTTATATGTCAGCTGCGGCGGGCAGCAGGAGAATCTGGGGGTCGTGGTTCCGGAAAGGGAGGGCTTTGGGCTGGATACTCGTGAGAGTGTCAAGCGGTTCCGGGCGGGAGAGCCGTCCTTTTCCCTGGTTCCGAAGAACGAGATGGCATCCGGGCAGTTCGTGCCCATTGTCCCGGAGGAACCCTTCGCCTACATCGAGCGGCTGAAAACCAGCTTTTTGGTGAAAAAATACGGACAAATGGGAATTCTGTTGGAAGATCAGAATCCGATTTCCAATCCCACAGGGCAGTGATCTGAACCAGTGACTTCGGAATAAATGGGCGTTGAAGTGATGCTCTGGGCTACACGGTTGGACACGAGAAAATAGTCAATGCGCCAGCCCGCGTTGTTCTTTCGGGCGTTAAAGCGGTAGCTCCACCAGCTGTAGGCACCGGTCACGTCCGGGTTGCGGAAGCGGAAGGTGTCGGTAAAGCCCGCGTCCAGCAGTTTTCCGAAGCTTTCCCGCTCTTCGTCAGAGAATCCGGCGCTCCCGCGGTTGGAGGCGGGATTTTTCAGATCAATCTCCTGATGGGCCACGTTCAGGTCGCCGCAGGCGATGACGGGCTTATGCTTATCCAGCTCAGACAGGTAGCTTCGGAAGGCTTCATCCCATTTGAGACGGTGATCGATCCGGGCCAGTCCCGGCTGGGCGTTGGGGGTGTAGCAGGTCACAAGAAAAAAGTCCGGGTATTCCATGGTAATCAGCCGTCCCTCGGTATCCAGCTCCGGGATTCCGATGCCGTAGGTGACAGACAGCGGCTGCTCCCTGGCGAAAATTGCCGTACCGGAGTAGCCCTTTTTCTCGGCGTAATTCCAGAATTGCGCATAGCCGGGCAGGGGAAGGTCAATCTGGCCTTCTTGTAATTTCGTCTCCTGCAGGCAGAAAAAATCCGCGTCCGCCTGAGAAAAAAAGTCCAGAAAGCCCTTCTGAACACAGGCCCGAAGGCCGTTTACATTCCAGGAAATGAATTTCATTTTGCAGTCTCCTCGGGTGTTACAGTATCGTTCAGCAGTAGGTTGTCCCGGCTGATGGTCAGGCTCCTGCTGCCGCTGACAATGGTGACGTTTTCCACATTGGCCAGCCCCATGCAGGTCATGGACAGGCAGGCACAGGCCAGTGAAAACTCAGAATCCGTCAGCAGGGCGGAGGTGTTGGACAGTTCAATGGTCAGCTCAGTGTCCTCCTGGGTGATGTTGTAAACCAGGGTTCCCCGGGGGAGCGGGGAAACCAGGTCTTTGCTGATTGGCCCCATCAGATAGAAGGAGAGCAGGTATTTGAGATTGTCCCGGTGCCCGGCCACCTCCCGCTCCTCTCCCGCGATGGGGCTGACCATTTTCTCCTCATAGGCATCCTTCCGGTAATAGAAAATGACGGGTTCCTTCATTTCCTGACCGCAGCCAGACAGAAGGGAGAGCAGCAGACTCGCTGCCAGCAGTGTGCAGATCAGTCGCTTCATTCCGCATCCACCTCCGTGTCAAAGGCGGGGAAGCTGACCGTAAAGGTGGTGCCCTTCCCCAATGTGCTGGACAGCGAAATCGTGCCGCGGTTTCGCTGGACGATGCTGCGCACAATGGCCAGGCCCAGTCCGCTGCCGCCGGTTTGACGGGAGCGGGCCTTGTCAACCCGGTAGAACCGCTCAAAAACGTGCTCCACGGCCTCCTCCGGGATGCCCATGCCGGTGTCGCTGACCTCTAAGGTGGCGTTATCCTCATCCCGTCCCAGACGGACAGTGAGCCTGCCGCCGGAGTGATTGTATTTAATACCGTTTTCCATGAGGTTGAACACGATCTGGTAAAGGTCGTCCTCCAGAATCAGGATGGAGGTGTCATTGTCCAGCTGCAAATCGAAGGTGATTCCCGCCTGCAGGGCATTGTTTTTCAGCATTCTCGCTACCCGGCGGACGGTGGGGGCCATGAAGATGATTTCCATTTCCTGCTCTCCGCCCATGCCCTCCGCCCGGGTCAGAGAGAGAAGCTTTTCGGTCATTCGGTTCAGCCGCTCCGCCTCATTGCCGATGTCGCTGACAAATTCCCGGGTGGTTTCCAGGTCCATGTCATACTGCAAAATGGAGTCGGTGAGCAGTTTGATGGAGGCCAGCGGGGTTTTTAACTCGTGGGACGCGTCGGAGACGAAGCGGCTGCGCTTTTGCTCGGAGGTTTGCAGACGTTCCGTCAGGTCGTTAAATTCATTTCCCAGTATGGTCAGTTCGTCGTTGCCGCCCATATTGACCTTGTGGGAGTAGTCGCCCTCCCGAATGACGCGCATGGAGGCCATGATTCGATTCAGCCGTCGGGAGAAGGTGTTGGAAAAGGCGATGGAAAAGATCACCACAACGATTTCCAGCAGCAGGGTAATGACCAGAATTGTCCGCTGCAGGCTTTGAATCAGCCCGCCCAGGGCGGCGTCGTAGTCTGTAATGTACACACAGCCCACGATGGTTCCGAAATAATAGATCGGAGCGGCGGCCCGGGAATCAATGGTTCCGTTCCGGTATCGCCAGGAGCATACGTCGTTGCCGTCCAGCGCGGCCAGAATCTCCGGGAACAGGGCGTAGGCGCCAACGGCGGCGGGGCCGCTGTCATAGAGGGTGCAGCCGGTCTGGTCGGTTACCAGCAGCCGGTTGGCCTTGAGACTTTCGATCTGTCCAATGACGGCGGAGACGGTGGAGGTGTTCAGAACCTCCAGTGTGGATATTTCATCGGACGCCAGCAGACATTTTTCGATCATGCTGGTCTTCTTGCTTTCGAAGAACAGATTCTGACAGGCGATGGAGCAGTAGATGTTCAAAACCAGCAGAACCACAGACGTGATGACCACATAGGTCATCGCGTAGCGAAACTGCGTTTTTCCATAGCCCCGGCCGTAGGCCGCTTTACTTTCGGAAGTAATAACCAACGCCCCATTTCGTCAGGATATATTTCGGCTCAGCCGGATTTTCCTCCAGCTTTTCCCGCAGACGCCGGATGTGTACATCTACCGTGCGGATATCGCTGCGGTATTCGTAGGCCCAAATGGTGTCCAGCAGCGCCTCTCGGGAGTAAACCCGGTTTGGGTTGCGCATGAGAAACTCGATCACATCAAACTCCTTGGCGGTCAGATCCGCCAGCACCCCGCTGCGGTAGGCGTTTCGGGCATCCAGGTCCAGGGTGATGGTGCCGATGGTCAGGCTGCTGCTGGGGGCCTGCTTTTCACTGGTTCCCGCCCGTCGGAGCAGGGCGCGGATCCGGGCCTTCAACTCCAGAATGTTGAAGGGCTTTGTGAGGTAATCGTCCGCGCCATGGTCAAAGCCCATAAGCTTGTCCATGTCATCGGTTTTTGCCGTCAGCATAATGATGGGAATGTCGGAAAATTCCCGGATTTTGGCGCAGGCGGTGAGCCCGTCCATATTGGGCATCATCACATCCAGCACCACCAGATCAGGCTGCTGCTCCTGTACGGCCTGTACGGCTTCCAGTCCGTCGCTGCCGGTAATGACATCGTAGCCCTCGTTTTGAAGATTGAAGCGAATGCCCTTGACCAGCAGGGCCTCGTCATCCACGACCAGTATTTTCATAATGTGTTATCCTCCAATTGTGATCCATTCCAAAATGGCTTCCAGCTTCCCCTCGCCGATGCCCTCCACGTTCGTCAGCTGCTCAACCGCGGTAAAATTGCCGTGCGTACTGCGGTAGTCAACGATCCGCCGCGCCAGCACTTCACCAATCCCCGGCAGCTGCGCCAGACCGGCGACATCGGCGGTGTTGATATTGACGGCAAGGGCAGTGCCTACCGAGGAAGCTTCCGGCTGGGTTTGCGCCGCAGCCGGGGCGGTTTGCACCTCAGCGGGGATGGATACCGTGACAGAGCCGCCGGCAGGGTTTCTGCCCAGGTACAACCCCAGCGTCAGTCCGGCAAACAGGGCGGTGAGAATCAGAAGAACGGTCAAAAGCTTATTTTTCATGGGAACGGCCCTCCCGCATTGACTAGCCGCTGAAAAGCTGTTATAATGTACCCCACATTATACACGATTTTTTATCGTCGGACAACCCCCGGCGCAGACTTCTTGAGGGTGAATTATGAAAAAATTGAAATGTATCTGTCTGATCCTGTCCGCGCTGCTGCTGATGCAGAGTGTGATCGTGCCGATGGCGGCCGAAGCTGAGACCATGCAGACGGAACCCACCGAGACGGAGCAGACTCTGACACCACTGACGGAGGAGCTGCCCTTCGGCACCGTCTGCATCCAGAAGGGCTGCCGAACCATCAACGGCATGGCGCCCCTGGCCGGCAGTGAAAAAAAGCTGGATACGGCGCAGTCCGTATTCCTGTTCGAGACAAATTCCAATACCGTGGTCTATGCTTATAACCCCGACCTGAAGCTCCATCCCGGCACGCTGGCGAAAATTGTCATGGCGCTGATCGTGGTGGAGAACTGTGGTATGGACGACCTTGTGACGGTAACGGAGGGCATCCAGTCCTATGTGCCCGCCGGTGTCAACAAGGTGCAGTCGGAAAGCCTGAAGAGTAACGAGGAAATCAAGGTTAAGGATTTGCTGTATTCCCTGCTGCTGGTCAACGCCAACGACGCGGCGGTGGCTCTGGCCCACCACGTTTCCGGAACCACGGCAGCCTTCCTGGAACTGATGAACAAGCGGGTCAAGCAGATGGGCTGCACCAATACGGAGTTTGGCAACGTCAGTGGCCTGTATACGGCGGTATCCAACAGCACCGCCCGGGACATGGCGCGCATTGTCATGGAAGCCATCAAGAATGAGAATTTTAAGGAGATTTTCGGCGCGAAAAGCTACCAGATTCCCGATACCAATATGGTTCAGGGCCGTAAGGAATTCAAAACCCAGAACTATATGATCGATGACAGCACCCTGCAGGATTTCTACGACAGCCGTGTCACCGGCGGTTTTGCCTCCTACTATGAGTCCTACGGCGCGTCCATCGTCTGTACTGCCGAGTACAAGAATATGAACTATATCGCCGTCATTCTGGGGGCGACCCGTACCTTTGCCGAGAACGGCTGGCAGCCTGTGAATTACGGTAACTTCAATGAAATGGCCAGCCTGCTGGAATATGCCTTCAACAGCTTCAAGATCAACCGGATCATCTACGAGGACATGGCCCTGAGCACCTTCAAGGTCAACGGCGGCGAGTGCAACGCCGTGGGACAGGCGACTGTGAATGTGGACAGCGTTGTCCCCATTAACGCCCAGATGAAGAACATCCAGATGAACTACAAGGCGGTGGGCGGCGGCCTGTCTGCCCCCATCAAAAAGGATCAGCTGATCGCGACCCTTGAGGTGGTATACCGCACCTCTGTACTGGCGGAGGTGGAGGTCTACGCCATGAGCGATGTGAAGCCGGCGGATAAAACCGGTGTGACCATTCGCTCCGCGGCGGTGGAGGGCAGCAAGGCACCTTCCGGCTTACTGTCCGCGCTGGGCACCATCTGCGTGATTGTGCTGGGCGCAGCCATCGCCTATATGACCTTCAACGCCTATATGCGCACTCGAATCCGGGCCAGACGTAAGAAGAGGAGATCGCAGCGCAGGAGGAGTAACTGATGCTGTCCTGGGAGGAACTGAAACGGGAATGCGCCCAGTGCGTCCGTTGCGGCCTGTGTGAGCCCCGTCACAATGTGGTAGTTGGTGTGGGTGATGCATGCGCGGATATTCTGTTCGTAGGGGAGGGCCCCGGCGAGCAGGAGGATCTGCGGGGAGAACCCTTCGTCGGTCCAGCCGGAAAGCTTCTGGATGATATGCTGTCCATCATCGACCTGTACCGCGGGGAGAACTGCTATATCTGCAACATTGTCAAGTGCCGGCCGCCTCATAACCGGGACCCGCTGGAAACGGAGCAGGATGCCTGCATCGGATATCTGCGCAACCAGGTGGCGCTGGTGAAACCGAAGATCATCGTCTGTCTTGGCCGTCTCGCGGCCAAGCGGCTCATTGACCCGGATTACCGCATTACCCGCCAGCATGGTCAGTGGGTGGAGAAGGGCGGCTTTTGGATGACGGCGATTTACCACCCCTCGGCCCTTCTGCGTGATGTGACCAAGCGGCCTGAGACCTTCGATGATCTGCTGGCCATACGGGAAAAAGCCCACCAGCTCGGGATCAAGCTGTAAATTGTTGTTGACAATCTGCCTGATTTCAGATATAATGACTGGGCTTGAGTTCCTGCTAGTGTAGCACAGTCGGTAGTGCATCTCACTCGTAATGAGAAGGTCGCCTGTTCGAGTCAGGTCACTAGCTCCAAAAAAACCGCCGTTTTCACCACGAAAACGGCGGTTTTTCTAACTTTTTAGGGTGGTTTGAAAGACCCCAAAATTGGCTTGGCGTTAATTTGGCGTTATTTTTTTGAAGGATTCAAATTTTTGGAAAAATGGGATTTTGAAAAACCGGATTTTCCGAACTTTGAAGAATTTGATTTTGATTTTGATTATTTCCTCGTTGAATTGTACAATGTTGTTGGACATGGTTTGTCGTATCCTTTCAGAATGTGTGTTGCAACTTCATTCTACCAGAGACCGGCAAGCCGTGTCTACTTTTTTGCCGTTTTCAATTTGCGCAATTTATTATACCTTATCCCGTCTCCCACAGGGAAAACTAGGTTCGGATTATATTGGTTTGGTGCGAGAGAGGGGACTCGGTACATTATGGTGTCGGCGTCGTCCAGTCGCCGCCGAGCAAATGTCCACCGGACATTTGCATTTTATTGTTCGAGTCCCCACTGTATCAAATAACCGGGATACCCCTTTGGGGTATCCCGGTTATTTGGTGCGAGAGAGGGGACTCGAACCCCCACGGCGTAACCACACGCACCTCAAACGTGCTTGTCTACCATTCCAACACTCTCGCGAATGTGCTAGAGTATTATAACCGTTCCTACAGAATTTGTCAATACTTTTTCTGCAAAACCCTTGCCTTTCGGTGGGCGGTCTGCTAAACTATAGAAAACTGGAGGGGAAGGCAATGGTTCGTTTTTTTGTATCCGCTGAGGATTTGGAGAAAGAGGATGTGTCCCTGACCGGGGAGAACGCCCAGCACGCAAAGGTGCTGCGGCTCAAGCCCGGGGAAATGGTTCTGCTCTGCGACGGAGAGGGCCGCGAGGCCGTCTGTAAGGTGGAATCCACTGACGAATGGCTTCTGCGCGCGATGGAACGCCGGGAGTCCCAGTCAGAGGCCGCGGTAAAGGTCAGCGTCTACATGGCTCTTCCCAAGGCGGACAAGCTGGAGCACGTCATTCAGAAGGCCACGGAGCTGGGGGCGTACGAGATCGTGACCTTTCCATCGGTCCGGTGCGTCTCCCGGCCGGACGAAAAGAGCCTGAAGAAAAAGCTGGAGCGATGGGAAAAAATCGCGGCCTCGGCGGCGGAGCAGTCCGGCAGAGGGCGGATTCCCAAGGTTCTGGTGCTGGGCAGCTTTTCCGAGGCCCTGACACGGGCGGCCCAGGCGGACAAAGCCCTGATGTTTTACGAGCACGAGGCGGCCCTGACCCTGAAAATGGCCCTTTCCTCCGGGGGCTACTCCACGGTGAGCCTGCTCACCGGACCGGAGGGCGGTCTGGAGGAAGCGGAGGTGACCCAGGCCCGGGAAGTGGGCTTGCAGGTCTGCACTCTTGGCAGGCGCATCCTGCGCTGTGAGACGGCCCCGCTGTGCGCCCTGTCCGCCGTGATGTACGACGCGGGAGAATTCTAATTATATATGGTTTCAGCCAGCCGGTTTACGGCTGGCTGATATGCTTATTTGGAGCGGATGGTGACGCTGCCGCTCATGGAAATCATATCTATGATGCAGGCGCCGTTGCCCCGGACGTATCTGCCGTTTTTCGTGGTATAGGTGAGGGTGGAGTCAAACTTACCGCTCATGGTGTCCATCTTTACGGAGAACCCGGCGTCCTCCGGCAGGAACAGTTCCAGACCGCCGGAGGCGGTATCGATATCGATCTCATAGGGCACATTGTCCAGTACCGCCTGCACACCGGCGGAGGCGGAATCGCAGTCCAGCCGGTTCAGGCTGCCTTCGAAATAGATATCTCCGGAGGCGGTGTCAATGTCCAGTGTATCCACGGTGCAGCTATCAAATTGACATGCGCCGGATGCGGTATCGATGTCCACCTCCTGAATGGTCAGATCCTGCACAGAAAGCTTTGCGGAAGCGGCATCCACCTTTACCGCCCTGCCGCTCCAATCCATGGGAACCAGAATGTTCAGATCCTTGCTGAATTTGAGATTTTTCAGATCTCCGAAGGTGGTATTCTTGCAGTATTCGATTTTCAGAGTCCTGCCGTCCTGCTGGCAGATCATGGGGTATTTGGAGGTGTCCTTACCGCTTTCACTGACCTCGATGTGGCTTACGTTGGCGGGAACCAGCCGGATATTGCCGGACACCCAGTCAATCTCGATTTCCTGAATGTCGGCGCTGAATTGTGCGGCCCCATCGATCCTCCAGAAGCTGTCCCCGGAGACGGAATCCTCAAGGCGCAGGTTTTCCGCTGCAATCCAGCCGGAGTCCGGGGAATCCACATAGGCCCATTGGCTGCCATTGATAAGCTCCTGCCGGGTGACATGAACGGCGGTTCCCGATGAAAGGTGTGACTTCTGCTGGGCATCTGGAGCGGGCGAGTTCAGAAGCCAGCTGTCTTTGATTACGGTGGCGGAAATACTGGAGGAATTGCCAATGTCATGTGCTTCAGTGGCTTCAATCTCGGTTATACCGAATAACCCGCCTCTCCAGTTCAGTCCGAGAAGCAAAAGGCCCAACAGGATGACCAAAACCAGACTCCAAATGATAATACGATTGATGGCGTTACGCTTCATTGTTCACTGCCTCCTTCAAATCCAGAATGGCCCGAACCAGCCCCTGCACTGCCCCGGTGATGGGGAAAATCAGCCAGGTGATGTACCAGGCCATAGTGGCAAAGCTGATGATGAAATACAGAGCAAGACCAATGGCCCAGATCATGCTGTTGATGCCCTTTTTCAGACTGCTGTTCCGCCGCAGGGCGGTGGGATTTTCCGCGGGAATCAGTGCGCAGACCAGGGCGTTGACAGCGCCCAGAATGGGGAAGATCACCCAGGTAATGTGCCAAGCCCCGGTCAGAAAGCTGAGGACCAGATACACCGCAAGGCCGATGGCCCAGATGAGACTGCTGACGCTCTTGCCCATCTCGGATTTGGGTTCATCCGCATCTTCCTTCTCAGGGGAATCCTGCTTTTTCGCGCCCAGAATCATCAGCATCGTTGCCACTGCCACGAAGCACAGCAGTCCGCACAGGCCGAAAATTTCCATGCCCATCTCGCACAGCACGATCAGGGGAAGGGGACAAAGGATATACAGCCCCACGGCAATGGCCCGCAGCAGCTTTTTCGTGGGCGTGTCATTGTCAGTGCTTTTCTTCGGTTCCGGTACGGCAGCCGGAACCGTATCATTTCTGCCGAGAATCTCGCTCACATCCCCGATGCCGGTGATGGCCAGCCGGTAGGCGGCTTCCTCAGATTTGCCCTGGGCAATCAGGTCGTCATAGCGGTCAAGGGTGTTCTGCAAAATCTCCTGCCTGGTGTCCTCACAGTTTTCCGCCCCCGCAAACAGAAGCGAAACGTATTGAATAAGCTGCTCCCTCATATTCTTTCCTCCAATTCCAGTAGTTTATCCATAATTTCCTTGGTCTCCGCCCATTCCCGCATCAGCTGCGCGCAGGCCTCCCGGCCCTCCGGGGTGATGGTATAGTACCGCCGTCTGGCCCCAGCGCCGCTCCCACCCCAGTAGGAGGTGATATAGCCCAGCTCTTCCAGCCGCTTGAAGGCCGTGTACAGGGCGGCTTCCTTCAGTTCAAACCGGCCCGAGGAGAGGGTGGAGATGGTTTTGTTGATTTCATAGCCGTAGCTGTCGCCCCGCAGCAGCCGCGCCAGAATGATGGCGTCGGTGTGGCCCCGGATCAGATCACCGGCAATGGACATACACATCCCTCCTTGCTGGGGACATCTTATCACAAAGTACCTCGCCTGTCAAGGTACTTCGGAAGAATAGACACAGGAGCCTCAAGAAAAAACACATCAAATAAAAAAGTCATTCCGAGCCAGCGCGCACGCTGGCGTGGGAATCCGTTTCTCTCCACAGTGTGTCCGTAAACTGACTTGCTTTGAGAGAACGGATTGCCACACCAGTGACATCGGTCACTGGTTCGCAATGACATTCTTTGAACCTATTTATGATATTTGGAACCGGCCTGAATAGCCTCTGCCCGGTACAGCTGCTCCAGCACCATAATCCGGGCCAGATGGTGGGGGAAGGTCATGGGGCCCATGGAGAGCCTGAAATCCGCCCGCTGCTTGACTCTGGGCGCCATGCCGAAGGAGGAACCGATGAGAAAGCAGGCGCTGCTTTTTCCGGAATTCTTAACGGTTCTTAGGGTTTTTTCAAACTCCTCGCTGGAAAGAAGCTTTCCCTCCGGGGTAAACACGCAGAACCAGCCTCCTTTGGGCACTTTGGAGAGAATCAGGTCAGCTTCCTTTTCCAGCCCAGCAGAAATCTCGGCAGGGGAGGGATTCTCCGGCAGGCGGCTTTCCGGCAATTCCAGAAGGCTGAATTTGCAGTAGCCCCCCAGCCGCTTGGCGTATTCCGCCGCAGCCGAAATGTAGAACGGCTCCTTCAGCTTACCCATGGTGATCAGTGTGATATCAAACATAAAAAACCTCCTGTTTGCCCTGATTTTACCATGTTTTCGGGGAAAAGGCAATGGGAAACCTACCGTCAGGAGGTGAAATGATGAAAAAGAGAATCGTCACAGACCCAAACGGCAGCTATACCGGTCGTCCCCGGGATCGGGAGGAAATCCCGGTGCAGGACGCGGACGATCTATAGCCGGTACTGGCCCGTTCCAGCGGCAATCATATCAGCCCTCCAGACTCTGCATCCACCGTTTCCCGCGCAAAATGAAGACGGTAATGGCAAAGCGGACGCACTCTTCCAGAGACAGAAGGAAATAGACGTAGGGAATGGGCAGCTTCCACACAAAGGCGGACAGCAGTCCCAGCGGCACGCCAAAGACCCAGGTGCCGATCATGTCGATGAACATGACGTAATTGGTCTTGCCGCCGCTGCGGATGATGCCGCCGCCGGCGATCATGTTCAGCACCTTGAAGGGCGCCACCAGCGCGTAAGCAGTCAGAATCCGCCGGGTCAGCAGCTTCACTGCCGCATCCACCTGATAGATTTCCACATAGATTGGGCTGGCCAGTACCACCAGCACGGAGAGGATGACGGACCCAATGAAGCCGTAGCGAATCAGCCGCCAGCTGTCCCGGTAGGCATCGTCGTATTCCCGGCTTCCCAGCTTCTTGCCGATGATGACGCTGGCCGCCTGAGAAAGGCCGCACAGCGCGCCGATGACGAGGGATTGGATGGGATTGATCAGCATCATGGCGGCACTGGCCTCGGTGCCCATGTGGCCGTAGATGGCGGCGTAGATGTTCTCCCCGAGGCTCCACAGGAACTCGCAGACCAGAATGGGCAGCAGCATGGAAAGATACTGCCGCAGATTGAATTTTCCGGCTCTGCCGCTGGCTTTCAGAACCGAACCGTTCCTACCCAGCATGACCAGCATCAGCAGGAAGTTGACCCATGTGGAAATCACGGTAGCGATGGCAGCGCCATTTGCGCCCATGGCGGGCAGTCCCAGCTTACCAAAAATCAACACATAGTTCAGCGCTGTGTTCAATACAGCGGAAGCGATGCTGGCATACAGGGGGAGCTGGGCCTTTTCCATGCAGCGAAGTAGGGTGGACAGCAGCGTAGCCCCGGCAATGGGCAGGAAGGTGGCGGTGATGATCCGAAGGTAGGAGGAAGCGGCCTGCCCCATGGGGGCGTCGGTGGTGTACAGCCCCATGATTTGGCTGGGAAACCCGCCGCACAGCAGGGTAAACACACCGGCCAGCCCCAGGGCGATCAGCAGGTTGACAGAAAAGCTCCGGCGCACCTCCCGGCTGTTTTTCTGCCCCAGATACTGGGAGATCATGATACCGGCCACAACGCCCACGGCGGATACGATCACGGAATAGATGGAGGCGAACTTTCCAGCCAGACCCACACCGGCCACACTGACGCTGCCCAGCTGCCCAATCATGATCTGGTCAACGATACTGAAGGATGCCTGGAGCATGGATTGCAGCGCCACGGGAATTGCCAGAGCGCATACGGAAGCAAAGAAACCGTCTTTTCGGTTCATGAGAAACCCTCCTTTTTCTGATCTTCATTTTACAGGACAACAGGAAAATAGTCAAAGGTTAAGCGCATAACCATAGACAAAAAAGAAGAGCCGTATCTGTGGATCATTCACAGATACGGCAAGTGTCAGAGAAGACCCAAAGAAATCTTCCATTCCAGCACATTCCGCACAGCGCTGTTCAGTACATCGATATCGATGCGCCCATCCAGCACGGCCTGCAAAACCGCCTCGTACTGCACGGCGTATTCCGTGGAGCACAGCAGGTCGTTCCCCGACAGAACCGCCATGACGGCGGCCTCCCCGGCGCCGAACTGGTCGGTAATGGCCTGCATGACCAGATCATCTGTCATGATGACGCCGGAAAAGCCCAGTTCTTCCCGCAAATAACGGTGCACGGCAGGGGACAGAGAGGCGGGCAGCTCCGGGTCCAGGGCTTCCACAAGGATGTGGCCCACCAGAATGCCGCCGCAGCCCGCCTGAATTCCGGCGGAAAAGGGAAGAAAATCCTGACTTTCAAAATCCGACAGCGGGCGGCTGTCTACGGCAATGCCCGTGTGGGTGTCGGCGTTGTTCCCGTAGCCGGGGAAGTGCTTCAGGACGCTTCCCACCCGGTAATCCTTCATCAGATTCACAATGGCAGCGGTCACATCGGCGGTAGTCTGGGCGTCCTGTCCCAGGGAGCGGGTGTACATGAAAGCGGCCGGGTCGGTGGTGATATCGCACACAGGTCCCAGATTCACATTGATGCCGAGATCAGAAAGAAGGCGGCACTTTTCATCTTCCTCCGCCAGCACCGCATCCAGTCCGCCCAGATCGTACCGCGTTCGCAGGGAGGAAAACCGTCTTTCCCGGAAGGCGGAAAACCGGCTGACGCGGGTGACGTCCCCGCCTTCTTCGTCCACGGCGATCAGCAGCGGCTTTTCGGCGGCATCCTGATAGGCAGCAATGGTCTGACGCATGGACTCCATACTCTGATTTTCAAAGTCTTCGCCAAAAAGCACCAGCCCGCCAAGATGGTATTGCTGAATATCCTGTATGGCGGTTTCCGCGTTGCAGCGGGCCAGAAACAGCTGTCCCACACGCTGTTCCAGGGACATATCGGAGATCATCTGCCGCACCGGGTCAGGTGGTGTGGTTTCCGGAACCGTGGTTTCGGGAACCGCAGGCGCAGTGGCCGGAACGGTCTCCGGCAGAGAGGGAAGCGCGGTTTCAGCGGGAACAGACTTCACCCCGCAGCCTGCCAGCAGCAGACAGCATAAGATCAAAAGGAGATATTTCCTCATATTTCAAAATCACAGAACGCTGCCGATGAGATACCACAGAACCAGCAGAATCAGCGCCAGCGGGATGTAGGTCAGCAGAGCGGCGGCGGAGACGCAGATTACCGTGTAGCCGAACAGATCCAGCAGATACAGCACCGCGCAGATGATGGCGCTGGAAAATACGGCCTTGCTGATCTGCTTACCGACAACGTTGGAAAAGAAGAAGGTATACATGGCTCCCAGGAAGGGGTTCGCCGTGGCGATCACCAGTCCCAGCAGAAGATTCACAACGCCGGACATCAGGCAGAAGCAGAGAAGCAGCAGCAGAATCATAGGGGCGTAGGTAACCAGAACATTCGGAAGATAGGTGCTGAAAGCCCAGTTTACCACCAGATGCAGGGCCATGCAGATTGCCATGGACAGTAGGCGCAGCAGCAGCCAGGTGAACACATTCCTGCCCGTCGGCGCGAAGGTGCCAACCAGATTCACAAGAAAGGCAAGAAGGATCAGGGACAGAACCTGGGTACACAGGGCTGGAAACTGCACATCCGTAATGGGCAGAAGAATCAGATACTCCCCGGAAAAGGTGGCAAAGGGGAGGGGAGACAATAGGCACGCAAGCTTCCAAGGGTGGAAGGTATAGATCACCACCGTCAGGGCGTAGATAAACAGAATGCCCATAGCGGAGGACACGGATAGGTTCAGGCTGGAGCGCTTGCCCAGAACCAGACGGCCCATGACGCCGAGAATCAGGCTGATGGCGGCAAAGAACAGCATAAACTGCGCCGCTGACATGAGATCGACCTCCACGGGCAGATAGGACTGGGCGTGCCGGATCACGTCGCCCAGCTCCTCGGGGATGTAGGCGGCGGCCTGACCGGCAATCTGGGTCATGACACCGGGGAGCTGACCGGTGATGGCTTCGAGGGTAGAATCGAAGGTCATAGGAGTTCCTTTCGCGCGATACGGGTTTGCGCTTCAGCGCGTACCCGTATAATAGGAAAGCCGCCGCCATTTCTGGCGGCGGCACTGCTTATAAAGGGGAGATATCTTACTTGATCTCGGCCTCGGCGCCAGCTTCCTTCAGCTCGGCGACCAGCTTCTCGGCATCTTCCTTGGAGATAGCTTCCTTCAGGGTCTTGGGGCAGTTGTCAACCAGATCCTTGGCGTCCTTCAGGCCCAGACCGGTAGCGGCACGGACAACCTTGATGACGTTCAGCTTGGAAGCGCCGGCGGCCTTCAGGATGACGTCGAACTCGGTCTTCTCCTCGACCTCAGCAGCAGCAGCACCGGCAGCGGGAGCGGCAACAGCGGCGGCAGCGGCGGAAACGCCGAAAACCTCTTCCAGGGTGTGGACCAGTTCGGACAGCTCCAGAACGGTCAGTTCCTTAACCTGCTCAACCAGAGCAGTGATCTTTTCACTAGCCATTTTAATTTCCTCCTAAATTATGTGTAGAAAATAGATGTTTGTGGGGTCACGCGATCAGCTTTACGCTTCTGCGGCAGGAGCGGAGCCGTCCTTCTGCATCCGGATCTGATCCAGAACGAAGGCCAGGCTGGAGATAGGTGCCAGGAAGGTACCCAGGACAGAAGCGACCAGAGCGTTCTTGCTGGGCAGCTCACCGAAGCCGTTCAGCTCGTCAGCGGACAGGACAGAGCCTTCCACGACGCCGCCCTTGATGGTCAGGGTCTTCAGCTTGTTCTTCTTGGCAAACTCGCAGACGATACGAGCAGGGGCGATGGGGTCGCCGGTGGTGGAAGCCATAGCGGTGGTACCGTTCAGAACCTCAGAGAAATCATAGCCGCAATCCTTTGCAGCGAAATTGGTCAGGGTGTTCTTCACGACGGAGTACTCGACGCCGGCCTCGCGGAACTGCTTACGCAGCTCGGTATCCTGAGCGACAGTGATACCCTTGTAGTCCACGAACACCACGGAAGTAGCTTCCTTGATCTTGCCGGACAGGGCTTCAACGACTGCCTTCTTGCTCTCAAGAACCTTTGCGTTGGGCATAATTTTCACCTCCGAAAATAAAAAGTGTCTTCCTGCCAGAAGACAGAAAGACACGCAAATAATCACTATTTGACGCACCTCGGCAGGATTTACTCCTCGCGGAACCTGCTGTCTTTGGCAACTGCTATATAATAGCAGATTATATGAAGGTTGTCAAGCATTATTTTTGCTTTTTCAGGGAAAATCCCGGATACAGAAGCACTGTATCCGGGATATAAGAATCTGAAATTACAGATACTTGGAAGTAGCGACCTTGACGCCGGGGCCCATGGTGGAAACCACGGTGCAGGACTTAATATACTGGCCCTTGGCGGCGGCGGGCTTTGCCTTGACAACGGCCTTCATCAGAGTATCCATGTTCTCGGTCAGCTTCTCGGCGCCGAAGGACACCTTGCCGATGGGGCAGTGGATGATGTTGGTCTTGTCCAGACGGTACTCGACCTTACCGGCCTTGATCTCCTTGACGGCGGCAGCCACATTGGGGGTCACGGTGCCGGCCTTGGGAGAGGGCATCAGACCCTTGGGGCCCAGAACCTTACCGAGACGGCCAACCACACCCATCATGTCGGGGGAAGCGACGACCACGTCAAAGTCAAACCAGTTTTCCTTGGTGATTTTCTCCACCAGGGCCATGCCGCCCACATAGTCAGCGCCGGCAGCCTTGGCCTCGTCCACCTTGGCGTCCTTGGCGAAGACCAGCACCCGGCGGGTCTTGCCGGTGCCGTTGGGCAGCACCACGGCGCCGCGGACCTGCTGGTCAGCGTGACGGGAGTCGACACCCAGCTTGATGTGCAGCTCGACGGTCTCATCGAACTTGGCGGAAGCGCCCTTCACGACCAGCTCCAGGGCTTCGGTGGGATCATACTGAACGGAGCGGTCAATCAGCTTGGCGCTCTCCTGATACTTTTTGCCTCTAAACAATGTTTTATCCTCCTTATCGTGG
>CAMGCA010000009.1 GCA_946011705.1 uncultured Clostridia bacterium
CCCCCGAGCGCGCCCTCGCACAGGAAGAGAATCCGGTCGGAGACATTCATGACCTCGTCCAGCTCCAACGATACCAACAGCACGGCCTTTCCGGCGTCCCGCTGGGCGATGAGCTGCTTGTGGATATACTCGATGGCGCCCACGTCCAGACCACGGGTGGGCTGAACCGCCACCAGCAGGGGATCCTCCCGGTCCAGCTCCCGACCGATGATGGCCTTCTGCTGGTTGCCGCCGGACATACTCCGGGTCACGGTAATGGGGCCCTGACCGCTGCGGACGTCATACTGGGCGATGATCTTGTCGGCGTACTGCCGCACCGCGTCCCGGCGGATGAAGCCCATGTGCTGGAACCGGGGGTCCTGGAAGGATTGCAGCACCAGATTGTTTTCCAGGGTGTCGTCCAGCACCAGGCCGTGCTTGTGGCGATCCTCCGGGATGTGGCTCATACCGGCCTCGCTGCGCTTTCGGACGGAGCTGTGGGAAATGTCGTGGCCGCAGAGGGTAATGTGGCCGGTGGAGGCCTTTTCCAGGCCCGTCAGGCCGTAGACCAGCTCGGTCTGGCCGTTGCCGTCGATACCCGCGATGCACACAATCTCGCCGGCGTGAATCTGGAAGGAGACGTGATTGACGGCGTTTTTCTTGCTGGTTTTGGAAGGCACCGTCAGATCCTTCACATCCAGAATCACCTCACCGGGGTGTGCCTCGCCCTTCTGCACCTGAAGCTGGACGGGACGGCCCACCATCATGTTGCTCAGCTCCTGCTGATTGGTATCTTTGATATCCACGGTGCCCACATACTTGCCCTTGCGCAGCACGGTGCAGCGGTCGGCCACCGCCATGATTTCGTTGAGCTTGTGGGTGATGAACAGAATGGACTTGCCCTCTTTGGCAAAGGAGCGCATAATCTCCATCAGCTCGTCAATTTCCTGAGGGGTCAGCACGGCGGTTGGCTCGTCAAAAATGAGGATTTCATTGTCCCGGTACAGCATTTTCAGGATTTCCACCCGCTGCTGCATCCCCACGGTGATATCCTCCACCTTGGCATCCAGGTCCACGGCCAGCTTGTACTTTTCGGACAGAGCCTGCACCTTCTGCCGGGCGGTTTTCCGCTGGAGAAAGCCCAGCTTGGTATCCTCCGCACCCAGAATGATGTTGTCCAGTACGCTGAACACATCCACCAGCTTAAAGTGCTGGTGCACCATGCCGATGTGGAGGGCTGTGGCATCGTTGGGGTTGTGGATTTGCACGACTTCACCGTTTTTCTTGATGACGCCCGCCTCCGGCTGATAAAGTCCGAACAGAACGCTCATCAGCGTGGATTTGCCCGCGCCGTTTTCTCCCAGCAGGGCGTGGATCTCGCCCCGGCGAAGCTGGAGCGTGATGTTGTCATTGGCCACAATGCCGGGGAATTCTTTTCTGATGTTGAGCATTTCAATAATGTAATCGGATTGCATTTTTGAAGCGCCCTCCTTTCCCGGATAAATAACGAGAACATTATATACTGAAAGAAAGCAAAAAGCAAGAAGTGCTTTGGCTAAATCGCACAGGGAACGGAGGAACACCGCAGTCGTATTTCAAAACAGCCGCCGAAGGCAATATCCAAATCAACCGCGGCAGGATGACGGGGCTTTTGCCAAATTTCATCGCGAATTTTTAGTCACTTCGCACATAGACAAAATCCCAGCGCTGTGGTATGCTTTTCTCATGATCCTGACATTAAGGGAAGACCCCTGCGTGAAAGGTGTGCATAGGTTTTCTTCAGCCACGGCTTTTTCGTGGCTGCGTTGGCTGTTGCCGCACCGTCAGGGTCGCGGCATTTTTTATTTCCTCCGGCACCGCCGGAACGAATCAAAGAAAAGAGGAATCCTTATGAGTAAAAACGTTCGCTGGATCACCGAAACCGCCGTTATGTTGGCGCTGCTGATCGCTCTGCAGGCTCTGACCAAACCCCTGGGCCAGCTGGTCACCGGCTCCTGCGTCAATGCCGTCCTGGCTGTCAGCGTGCTGCTGGCAGGTCTTGGCAGCGGCATCACCATTGCTGTCATCTCTCCTGTGTTGGCCTTCCTGCTGGGTATCGCCCCTCAGCTGGTCACCGTCCCCGCCATTATGGTGGGCAACACCGTGTTCGTGGTGCTGCTGCACTTCATCGCCGGGAACAGCAACGGCATCGGGCAGCGCGTCGCCGCCTGGCTGGTGGCCGCTGTGGCCAAGTTCGCCACGCTGTACCTTCTGGTGGTAAAAATCATCTGCGGTCTGGCCGCCGCGCCGCTTCTGGCCAACGGCATGCTAAAAGAGAAGATGCTGAAAGCTCTGCCCACCATGTTCGCATGGCCCCAGCTGATCACCGCTCTCATCGGCGGCGGCATCGCCCTGCTGATTGTCCCCATCCTGCGCAAGGCACTGCACAAGTAAATCAAAACGCCCGGGTTTTGGTGGGGCTTCGTAAGACAGTTAAACCGGCCTATGGTTACGATCATAGGTCGGTTTTTATGTTATGCACTGGCGCGACAGCACCCAAGGCTCCCTTGTGTAAAGGGAGCTGTCAGCGAAGCTGACTGAGGGATTGCTTTACCGCAGCATCGATATACTCACAAACTCCACGGAAATTTCTGCCGACTTCGTTGTTAGGGATACGAATGACTCTCAGACCATACCCCTCCAGAAAAGCGGTGCGGTCTGCATCTTTCTTGATGTTCCTATCCTCATAGTGTTGAGAACCGTCCAACTCAATGACAAGTTTTGCTTCTGCGCTATAGAAATCAGCGATATATTTTCCCAACACCTTTTGCCTGGAAAAACGGACAGGGTAGGAACGCAAAAAATCATACCATAGGTGCCGTTCTTCCTTGGTCATTTCTTTTCGCAGCTGTTTTGCCAAAGGAACCAACTGCTTATTATACTTTGGCTGCATGACAATCCCTCCGTCACGGCTTACGCCGTGCCACCTCCCTTTACACAAGGGAGGCTTTGGTGCTATCGCACAGTACACCGAAAGGTGTATGGAAGTGCGCCTTCAGCTGTTCGACAAACTGGAATTTGGCGGGGATGCCCCCGCGGGCAATGCGAGCCTTCGCCCGTGTGGTAGTCTTCCCATCCTTTGGGCACGCCCGGTTCGTTTTTGCGGTGGTGGTCTATTCTATATAACCTACGCAGTTCCGGTCGAGGGGCCCAAAGGATGTTAGATAACCGCCAATGTCCGTGACGCATTGTCAGCGGCGACTCGCCGCCAAATTCCGATTTATCGATTTGTTCGGTTCCATATTATCACATAATGGGACAAAATACAAGAATAGCCACAGCAGCGCAAACTACTGTGGCTATTAACTGTTTTATGAACTCCCTACCTTGCCCGGGCGTTTTGTGCTGTCATTCATATTGTCCGCCCAGCAGCCAGTAGTGCCAGACCCCCGCCACCTCCCGCATGAAGTGGTTGATTTTCTGGGTAACCCGGCTGGTTTGCGCCGGAACCCCCACAAATCCCACGCCGCAGGCCTTGGTAAACAGGCTGGCCCGGTACAGGTGATACTCACTGGAAAGCACGCCGATTTTTTCCGGCCGCTTTCCGGTTTTTTCTTCAATCAGGTCAAGGGAAAAATGGAGGTTTTCCCAGGTGGAGGTGGCCCGGTCCTCGATCCAGATACGCTCCGGGTCAATGCCCAGCTTCACCAGCTCCTCATACATGGCGTAGGCTTCGGCGGTGGGTTCATCGTCCCCCTGTCCGCCGGAGACAATGGCGATGACATCCGGGTGGGCCGCCAGATAGTCGCAGGCCCCGTAAATTCGATCCCACAGGGATGCCGAAGGGCCGGTGACCCGGACCTTGGCCCCCAGCACCACCAGATAATCGATAGCCTGGTCGGGACTGCCGAAGCTGGCCCGGATGATAATGCCCTCGGTGACAGTGACCACCGCGATGCCAATGGCCAGACACAGGGTAAATACCCGGCGGAGGATTGGGATTACCGCCGGGAAATGGGGCAGCAGGATTCCGGTGACCTCATAAAAGGCGATAATTCCCGCAAGACAGCAGCAGACCAAAGCTGAAAAGCTGTAGCCCCACAGAACGAAGCGCAGATAAAATGCTGCCGCGCCCAGCGCGGCGATGATCATCCACGGCAAAAGGTGAACGTTCTTCATTTTGGTTTTCAAATACTTCCTTTCGCAATTCAGATCGGGGTAAAAACAAATTTCTGCATCAGGCCGTCCACCACCGCGTGGACGGTCAGTGCGCCGTTTGCGCCCTCTTCCACGGACAGCTCCACTTCCTTGCCCTTGAGCTTCCCCCGCAGGTATTCCACCGGATCGTCGCACTCCACTTCCTCGAAGAAAATGTCCCGCATCTGGTTGTTCCGGCATAGATTCTTGATTTCATGTACCAGTTCGTATTCCATTTCCGTTCCTTCTTTCTTACTTAATGCACTGAATCACGGTTCTTCCCGCCTGCTCCGGATAGTTTTCCAGAACCCATTGCTCCAGAATCGGGTTCTCCGTATCCAGCAGGAAGACATAGTCGTAATCCTTCTCAATGTCCATCTGCTCCGGGGCGGTGATGGCCACCTGCTGCACCCGGGAGGTATTCATGCAGTAGCGCAGAGCAAACATGGCGTAGCCCCCCGCCACCGGGTCGCAAATCAGGTAGGAATAGCCCTTTTCCACACCGTATTCCGCCACCATTTCCTCCATCCGTTCCCGCAGAGCCGTATCTCCCTGCGGCGGGGCAGCAATGGTGGCAAGTACGCCGCAGCTGCCCACCCAGGTCGTCAGCGCCAGCGCCGTCACCAGTCCGCCCGCCAGCCAGCGCTTCGAGCACCCCTCCGGCAGGCAGCTCAGGCAGAAGGCCGTCAGAAGATAATACAGCAGAATATCCATGGTTCTGCAATAACGCTCAATGCTCAATAGCTCCAGCGCTTCCTGAACGCTCATGGAAAACAGGTACATCCCCGCCAGAGACACCGTCCACGCGGCATACAGCCCAACGCAGACCGCCGCCAAAATTCCCCAGCGTTTTCCATTGCCCGTCAGACAGGCGCAGCCCAGCCCGGCGGCAAGCCACGCGGCGAGATATCCCAGGGGCTTCCGGCTCAGAACATAGGACACGACGCCCCGCAGAATCCGGGCCATTTCCTCCGGTGTCCGTTCACCAAGCCGCATTTGGAAGTATTCCATGGAAACGGCGTGCTGACTCATCCGGGAATTGACAAACACATAGTCACAGTGATGCTTCCACAGGGAGGATACCGCCAGCAGAACCAGCGCCACCGCCAGCACCGGCTTCAGGCTCTTTCCCTGTTTCCGCAGCAGATGCCACATGAGAAGCAGACCCACCGCGCAGAAAAACAGGCCGGAATTCTTCACATTCAGTGTAAGCACCAGCATGGGCAGACTATAGCGGTATATGGCGCTGCCCGTTTCCCCGGAGCCAAGCGCCACAGACGCCAGCATGGCGCCGGCGGTCAGCGGCAGCAGGGTATCCACCAGCAGCTCCGTGATGGGAATGTCGTAGCACAGGAGAAAGTTTCCCATGACCGCCACGAGGGTCGCTGCGGCAAAGCCCCTGCCCCGGGAAAACAGCGGCAAAAGCATACTGAGCATCATGTAGGCCTGGCCCAGCATGAAGGCCCATTCCCCATCACTGACATGGCGGCAGAAATAGTAAATTCCCGCGGCGCTTCCCAGCGGGTAGCTGGTAAAGGTCACCGCCTCCTGGGCGAAGGTGGGAAATCGGTCATACAGGAGCAGATTCTTTACCACCACCGCCCAGTGTGTGAAGTTGTCGATGCCGGCCAGGGTTTTACCCCGCAGAGCCGTGAGAGACACCAGCATTCCCAGCAGGAACACCCCGTAGCCCCAGCTGCAATAGGGACGCAACAACTTCCAGAATCTGCCCTTCTCCCGGTATAGCTGCCACAGCAGCAAAATAAGCCCGCCGCAGTACATCAGCTCCGCCGCTTCCCCCAGATAGTTCAAAAGCCCCGCCGCGAACATCACGCAGAACAGCGCCCCGATGGTGACCGCCGGCAGGAGATACACGTTCATGTTCCATTTTCTGCGGGCAGCTTCCCAATATCCAAAATTGGACGCCATCAGCAGGCACAGCTTGACCATCGTCCAAAGTATGTACATTTTCTTCCCCCCGTCAGCCCAGGCTCTCCAGCAGCCCTTCCAGATCAGAAAGCCCCTCAATTTCATAGTCCGGACGGATATCGCCGCAAGGCTTGTGGGCAGGGTTGACCCAGACAGTCTTCAGCCCCGCATTGATGCCGCCTTTGATATCCGAGGTCAGACTGTCGCCCACCATCAGGGCCTTTTCCTGTTCAAAGCCCGGAATCCGTTCAAAACAGCGGTCAAAGTAGGCCTTTTCTGGCTTATTATAGCCAATCTCCTGGGAGATGAACACCTGTTCAAAGTAAGGATACAATCCCGCGCTGGTCAGGCGGCTGTGCTGCACAGTGGCAGTGCCGTTACTTACCAGAAACAGGCGATAGTGCTCCTTCAGTCGCTTCACGGCCTCCTCCGCCCCGGGCAGGAAGTAGTGGCCCATGGACAGATTCCGCTCGTACCGCTTCATGCAGGCAGCGGCATCCACCTCCATGCCCAGTTCCTCAAACAGCTGATGGAACCGGCCCATCAGCACCTGATCCCGGGTCATAAGCCCCAGCTCCAGCTGCTCCCAGTGCCATTTGTTGATGTGATGATAACGGTCTAAGACCGCCTCGGAAGGTTCCACGCCAAAATCCCGGATAGTCTTGCTCAGAGCGATACGCTCGGCCTTGTGAAAGTCCAGAATGGTGTCGTCCAGATCCAGCAGCAGAAATTCAATCATGTTTCTCTCCGTCCTCTTCTGTCATTGCGAACCAGTGACCGATGTCACCTGTGGCAATCCGTAGCACTCTCAAGAGAAACGGATTCCCACGCCAGCGTGCGCGCTGGCTCGGAATGACGAATTATTGCTTTTCTCTCCATTTCACAATCTCGTTGGCAATTTTTGCAAATTCGGGAATGCCCAGCATCTCGCCCCGGATGTTCGCCTCAAAGCCTGCCCGCGCGATGACCTCCGCCGCACCGCTCTTTCCCAGTTCCGGGAAGCCGGAGGCCAAGCCGTTACTCAGCTTTTTGCGCCGCATGGCGAAGCTGGCCCGGACGGTCCGGAAGAAGACAGTTTCGTCCAGAATGTCCCAGTCCCGGTGTTTACGCACCTTCAGCTGAATCACCGCCGAGGTAACCTTGGGCTGGGGCAAAAAGCAGTGGGCTGGCACATCAAACAGCAGCTGCGGCTGGGCGTAATACTGGCAGAACACGGTAAAGGCGCTGTAATCCGCGCTGCCCGGGGCGGCGGCAATCCGCTGGGCCACCTCCTTCTGCACCATGACCGTGACGGACTCGAAGCAGTCCGCTTCCAGCAGGGCTGTGAGAATGGGGGAGGTGATATAGTAGGGCAGGTTGGCGCAGGCCATGGGCCGCAGGCCCTCAAATTCTCCTTTTACCAGTGCAGGCAGATCCAGCCGAAGCACATCGTTCCAGATGATTTCCAGATTGTCAAATTCCCCCACGGTGATGTCCAGAATCGGTTCCAGCCGCTCGTCCAGCTCTACGGCGCAGACCTTCTTCGCCCGCAGGCACAGCTGCTGGGTCAGGGGACCGATGCCGGGGCCGATCTCCAGCACCCCCGCCGTGTCGTCCACCCCCGCCTGTTCGGCGATGGACTGGGGCACCCAGGGGGCTATGAGAAAATTCTGGCCCTTGGCCTTGGAGAAGTGGAAGCCGTGCTCCGCCAGCAGTGGCTTCATTACCTGAATATCGCAAACGTTTACCATAACGAAACCCGCCTTTCTTCCGGCTATCATACCAGAAAACAGGCGGGTTTGCAACGGGAAAATGCCTTCCCCTCTGGGGAAGGCTTTTTATGGCCTCGCGTTCAGCACCACGATGGCTGCCAGCACCAAGGCGATGCCGACAAAGGCGGGAATGGTCAGGGCCTCGCCAAACACCAGCGCCCCGGCGGCTGTCGCCACCACCGGCTCGATGGACGCCATGATGGCTGCCGCGCTGGCCCGCATATGAGAAAGGCCCACGGTGTACAGAAGATACGGCAGCACCGCCGTGACAAATGCAGTGACAATCAGTAAAAGCACCAGCCCCGCCGGATTTGGTGCGGACGCAATGACTGTGACAATTTCCGTCGGTTTACATAAAATTGCGGCTCCCACCGCGCCAAATAGGAACGCGTAGGTGGTAACGGTAAGAGGCTGGTACTTGCGCAGGGCGAAGGTGCCGAAAATGCTGTACAGGCCATAGCCCACAGCGGACAGCAGCCCCGTGACGATCACCATAGGCGAAAGGCTGGCCGCCGAGCCGATGCCGGACACCAGCACACAGCCCCCGAAGGCCATAGCAGCGCACAGCAGCTTCCGACCGGTGATCTTCTCCCGGAAGCAAACCGCGGACATGAGCATCACCCAGATGGGCGAAGTGTACAATAATATCGCCGCTGCGGACAGGGACGCCAGATTGATGGTGGTAAAATAACACACCGTGAACAGCAGCAGGCTGATCAAGCCCATGCCCAGAAACAGCCCCACGTCCCGGAAGCGAATTTTCAGCAGCTCCCGGCGGAAAATGCCGGTAATCGCCAGAAACAGCGCCGCCCCGAACAAAATTCGCAGGCAGGCGATCTGCAAGGGCGAAAAGCCGTATGTCCCCAGTTTCCGCACAAAAATGCCCATTATTCCCCACAGAGTTCCGGCGGACAGAACAAATACAGGCGCAAGCTTTTTCATTGGAACCACATTCTTTCGTTCAGAAGGTTTTTCCACATTTTACGCACGGAATCGAAAGAAGTCAATAAAAAAGAGTGGAGTGTGGAGAGTTGAGAGTGGAGTGATGGTATCGCCTTCGGCGATGATTAAAAAACCTAGCTCCTCGCTCTTCACTCTGAACTCCACTCTTCACTCTGAACTCCGCTCTTCACCCTAAAAAATAAAGCGTGCACCGGCGTCTGCCAAACTCCCTGCACTGCTCATAGGTGGGCATATATAAATCCATCCGGTCGCCCTTGATGTCGCCGCCGCAGTCCTCCGCTGTGGCGATGCCATAGACATAGGAGCCGTCGCTGGCCATGATGAACATTCTGGTACCGTAGGGAATATACCGTGGGTCCACCGCCACGGTGCCCCAGTGAACCACTGTTCCGGTAGCCGTGAAGGCATCACAGCCCTCATCCGTGTGGGTGTAGGCCGTGGCCCGGACGGTGTCACTGTGGGTGTAAGTCAGCACCTCGCCGGTGGGCAGGGTGATGTAGCCGTCGCTGATGACTGGAGCGTTGCTTTTTTCCTGCACCGGCCCCGCGCCCACGCCGATGACCTCGGTAGTGGGCATTCTGCTAACGGTCTGCGTCAGCACCCGCCGGGACGCTTCCTCACCGTTGACATAAGTAATTTCCGCGGTGCACAACAGTTCTCCGTCCTGCCCTTCTGTAAGCACTTCCTCCGTGCCCTGGGGCAGGGTGCCGTCACTGCACCGGGTTACCTCATGAGCAATGGTGGTTGTATAGGTCTGGCACAGGGTCTCCACACGGTCAACGCGCAATTCCATTCCGTCGTAGGTCTCTTCCTCCAATCCATGGGAGACCACGTCCTCTCCGGACACCTCCAGATTCAGGCGGGTCAGCAGCTCCCCTGCCGTCTCGCCGAATGTGGTCGCCACCGTGGTCTGCCCATGGTATTGGACTTGTATTTTCTGGGCGCGCCTGACCGTAATGGATGCCGCGCCCTCCACCGCCTGGGTGGTGTAGGTATCGTCTTCGCTTAAGGTTACTCCCGCCTGTCCCAGAACCTCCTCCGGGTCCGTGGCAAAGGTGGTGTAGGTCACCACCCGATCCCCGTCGGTGATGACGTAGGTCCGGGCCAGGGCTGTCTGGGAAAGCAGCGCCGTCATGGCCAGCACCAGAATCAGCGTCAGCGTCAGCACATACAGACGCATCAGGAAAATCTTCCTTCTGAGGATTTTTGATCCGGTCTTTGCCATACGGGCACCTCCTGTCGGGATTGTCCATGCAAGCGATTTGTAACCAGCGGTTTCCAAAATAATTACATTTCGTTTCCGCTTCCGCTCTGCATGGCCTTATTATAGCAAATTATCTCGTTTTGTCAAGTATTTCATTATTTTTACTTGTTTTTGCTAATTTTTACATAATAAATGTTTGATATATTATGTTAACCGCTATCTACATTTGGTCGTTATCTGTCGAACTGCCACGATATCTGGTGTCGAATAGTTACAAATAATTACGTATAACGTCGAGTTATGTTATCTTCCGTCATAATTCGTTGCTTGTTGATTATGTAATCCATCAGCCGGTTTTGTCCCTGTTTTTTGGTGAATTTGGCAAGCTTTTTTCCCGGCCCGATGATTGACTTTTCAAAAAAAGTGTGCTAGATTTTATCTTACAGAAAGGCTTTGACGAAGACACGCGCCCCGGTAAGATTCCCAGAGAGGATGCCGCACTGGTGAAAGGCACCCGTACCCCTGCCGAAAGCGATACCACTTCCGAGCCGCAGGTCGGAAATGTCCCGCCGGGTGCGCCCGTTATCGCGTCAATGAGTGGCTCCGGTTTCCGGGGCAACCAGGGTGGAACCGTGGAATACTGAATGTATCCCACCCCTGATTTTTCAGGGGATGGGCTATTTTTTTACCCTCCCCAAAATGTAGGGCGGGGGCTTGCCCCCGCCGCAGGAAGGCACTGCGATGAACGCAGCGGAGGTAAGCCCCCGCCCAACAGTGTCTGATTTGAAACGGAGGTATATTATGGAAACCGAAAATGTATTCACCTTTGAAAACCCCGAGTACCGCAAGACCTACTGGCACACCTGCTCCCACATCATGGCTCAGGCCGTGAAGCGCCTGTGGCCCGAGGTGCAGCTGGCCATCGGCCCCGCCATCGACGAGGGCTGGTACTACGACTTTGACGCCCCCTTCTCCTTCACTCCCGAGCACCTGGCCCAGATCGAGGGGGAGATGAAGAAAATCTGCAAGGAGCGCATCCGCATTGAGCGCAGCGAGAAGCCCAGGGCAGAAGCCATCGCCTACATGGAGGGCAAGAACGAGCCTTACAAGGTGGAGCTGATCAACGACCTGCCGGAGGATGCCGTGATCTCCTTCTACACCCAGGGCGAGTTCACCGACCTGTGCGCCGGCCCTCACCTGGATCACACCGGCCGGGTCAAGCACAACGGCTTCAAGCTGACCAAGTCCTGCGGCGCCTACTGGCGGGGGGACTCCAAGCGGAAAATGCTCCAGCGGATCTACGGCATTGCTTTCCCCAGCAAGGCCGAGCTGGACGAGTACCTGTAAAAGCAGGAGGAAGCACTGAAGCGGGATCACAACAAGCTGGGCCGGGAGCTGGAGTACTTCACCACCGTGGACGTCATCGGTCAGGGTCTGCCGATCCTGCTGCCCAAGGGCGCCCGGGTCATCCAGACCCTCCAGCGCTGGGTGGAGGACGAGGAGCAGAAGCGGGGCTATCTTCTGACCAAGACCCCCCTGATGGCCAAGTCCGACCTGTACAAGATTTCCGGTCACTGGGATCATTACCTGGACGGTATGTTCGTGCTGGGAGACCCCAACGACGAAAGCAAGGAATGCTTCGCCCTGCGGCCCATGACTTGCCCGTTCCAGTATCAGGTATTCCTGAACCGTGCCCGCTCCTACCGTGATCTGCCCATGCGGTTGGGTGAAACCTCCACCCTGTTCCGCAACGAGGATTCCGGCGAGATGCACGGTCTGATCCGTCTCCGGCAGTTCACCATTTCCGAGGGCCACCTGATTCTTCGTCCCGACCAGCTGGAGGAGGAATTCCGGGGCTGTCTGGAGCTGGCAAAGTACTGCCTGAGCACCGTGGGTATGCTGGAGGACTGCACCTTCCGCTTCTCCCAGTGGGACCCCGCCAACCCCAAGAACAAATACGAAGGCACCGCCGAACAGTGGGAAACTGCCCAGTCCGTCATGAAGCAGATTCTGGACGACCTGAACGTGGACTACACCATCGGCATCGATGAAGCCGCCTTCTATGGCCCCAAGCTGGACATTCAGTACAAGAACGTCTTCGGCAAGGAGGACACCATCGTCACCATCCAGATCGATATGCTGCTGGCGGAGCGCTTTGGCATGGAGTACACCGATGCCGACGGCCAGAAGAAGCGCCCCTATATCATCCACCGCACTTCCCTGGGCTGCTACGAGCGGACTCTGGCCTACCTGATTGAGAAGTACGCCGGTGCCCTGCCCCTGTGGATGATGCCCACCCAGGTCAAGGTCATGCCCATCACCGACCGGGCGCATGAGTATGCAAAGAAGCTGGTGGAAGACCTGAACAGCGTTAACATCCACGCCGAGGGCGACTACCGCTCCGAAAAGCTGGGCTACAAGATTCGCGAGGCCCAGATGCAGAAGATTCCCTATATGCTGGTGGTGGGCGACCGGGATATGGAGAACGGCACCGTGTCCGTCCGTACCCGCAAGGGTGACGATCTGGGCGCTATGACCCCCGCCGAGTTCACCGCCAAGTGCCTGATGGAGATCGCCTCCAAGAGCAAGGAAGTATAATTTGCTCCAACGCCTGCCGCGTGAAAAGCGGCAGGCGTTTTCGCATCCCGCAAGGGGGGGCATTTCTTGCCATATGTGTCAACTGAATGACAACACCCCCGCCCCGGCGCATTTTTTTGTAAATTCTATCAAATTATGGGTTGAATTTAGGCGGGATATGTGATACGATATCGTTGTATCGATATGGGGGTATTCTGCCCACCTTTGGATGCGCAAATAATTGTCAGAAGGTTCGGGAGGTAACGGGTATGTCTGTCATGGACGCTTTGCGCAGACGTGCCGCGCTCTCGCTTGAGGTGTTCCCTCCCAAAACCGACGCAGGCATGGAGAAGCTGTGCGGCAGCGTACTTCCCCAGCTGTATACCCTGCGTCCCGATTCCATCTCCTGCACCTACAGTCCCGGCGGCTCTGACGCGGGCAAGAATCTGGCGGTTTTGGACGCCATCCGGTCAGAAGGGTGCTGCGCCCCCGTCACCCACTTCCCCTGCGTCGGCAATACAAAGGAAAGCGCCAGTCGTCAACTGCAAGCCTATCTGGATCACGGCATCCGCCACATTTTGGCGCTGCGGGGCGATTCCTCCAGCCTCCGGGCTGACAGCGATTTTCCCTCCGCCCCCGCGTTGGTGGATTTCATCCGCCGGGAATTTGGCGGCGCTTTCACCATTGCGGTGGCGGGCGCCCCTGAGGGTCTTCCGGACAGCCGCCCGCTGGAAGCGGAAATTGAGCTTCTGAAACGAAAGCAGGACAGCGGAGCGGATTACATCATCACCCGGCTGTGCTGGGATATAGACGCTTTCCGCTACTGGCTGGACGCCATCCGGGCGTCCGGAATTCAGCTTCCCGTGGAAGCCGGTATCCTGCCCATTCTGGATCAGGCGGAAACCGTAGGTGAGGTGCTCTCCCACAGCAGCGCCATCCCCGAGTCCCTGTGCCGGATCATCGCCAAAAACTGGATTCTCCCCAACCCCTTCGTGAAAGACCCCTTCGACGCCGACGTGGAGCGAAAAAAGGCGGATTTCCGAAAGGCCGGGCTGGAATACACCGTCAATCAGATTCATGCCTATCAGGCCTGCGGCGTTGGCGGCATCCACCTGCGCACCCGGAACCGATATGAAGACGCGGCCCTGATTGTCAGAGAATCCGGCATACGGAATGCGCCCTGATCTTTATGCCAATGCTTATTCAGAAACCACTCAGCTGGCGGTATGGCCCATAATTGTCAACTGTCAACTGTCAATTGTCAATTCGCATCTTTCCCAAGTGACAAAGGAGTGTAAAATTATGCCTCATACCATTGCGGTTGCCGGTAAGGGCGGCGTGGGGAAAACCACCACCTGCGGCATGCTCATTGATTATCTGTGCAAAAAGAAGAACGGCCCTGTCCTCGTGGTGGACGCCGACGCCAACTCCAACCTGAACGAGGTTCTGGGCGTGGAGGTGGAGACCTCTCTGGGGCAGATCCGGGAGGAAATGGCCCAGGCCGAGCTGAAGGGCACCATTCCCTCCGGCATCCCCAAGGCGGCCTATGCCGAGATGAAGTTCAGTCAGGCCCTCATTGAGGACGACGACTTCGATATGCTGGTCATGGGCCGCACCCAGGGCAAGGGCTGCTACTGCTACGTCAACGGCGTATTGCAGTCTCAGGTTGCCAAATACGTTCCCAACTATTCCTATGTGGTCATGGACAACGAGGCGGGTCTGGAGCACATCGCCCGGGGCACCCTTCCTCATGTGGACACCATGCTGCTGATTTCCGACTGCTCCCGCCGGGGCGTTCAGGCCGTGGCAAGGGTAGCGGAGATGGTGAAGGAAATGAACCTGAACCCCGGCCAGATGGGCCTGATCATCAACCGCGCACCCGGCGGCAAGCTGGACGACGGTGTCAAGGTGGAGATCGAAAAGCACGGTCTCAAGCTCTTTGGCGTGCTGCCCCAGGACGAGGCAGTGTACCGCTGCGACTGCGACGGCGAGCCTTCCGCCAAGCTGCCCGAGAATGACCCCATGAAGGTGGCCCTGAAGGGCATCATGCAGTCCATCGGGCTGTAATAAAGCAATGTCATTCCGCGCTTCTTTGGGAGTACGGATTGCCACGCCGGTGTGCGCACCGGCTCGCAATGACATCTAAAATCTGTAAGTGACGCGGAACGTGGTTGTTTCCTACGTTCTACGCCCGATATATACCATTCAAAATCAATCAAGGGGGAAAAACACTATGGCTTTCACACCCAAGACGGCTCCCTTCAGCGGCAAGATCAATGCCGTGACGCTGGGCACCGGTGACAAGGCAATCGTCATCGGCGGCCAGAACGTGATGCCGTTCTACACCTTCGATGCGCCCATCGAAAACGCTCCCAAGATCGGTGTTGAGATCTCCGATCTGGCGGCAAACTGGGACGCTCCCGCTCTGAACGAGTTCTACGCGGGCTGCACCACCATGGTCGATTATGCCAAGAAGGCTGAGACTATGCCCGGCGCAGACTTCCTGTGCCTGCACTTCGAGTCCGCCGATCCCAACGGCGAGAACCGCTCCGTTGCCGAATGCGTTGCTGACGCCAAGGCTGTTGCCGACGCCGTGACCATGCCTATCGTCATCATGGGCTGCAAGAACATCGAGAAGGACGGCGAGCTGTTCAGCAAAATCGCCGAGGCCCTGCAGGGCAAGAACATTCTGGTTCTGTCCGCCCGTAACGAGGACTACAAGACCGTCGGCGCTTCCGTCGCTCTGGCTTACGGCCAGAAGGTGGGCGCTGAGACCGCCGACGACATCAACCTGGCCAAGCAGCTGAACATCATGCTCAAGGGCCTGTCCATCAACCCCGAGAACATTGTCATGAACATCGGCACCGCCGCCGTGGGCTATGGCTTCGAGTACGTGGCCTCCACTCTGGACCGCGTCCGTCTGGCCGCCCTGGCTCAGTCCGATGCCGACCTGCAGATGCCCATCATGTCCCCCGTGTCCCCCGACGCGTGGAGCGTGAAGGAGTCCACTGCCACTGAGGAAGACGAGCCCGCTTGGGGCAACCGGGAAGAGCGCGCCATCGACATGGAAGTGTCCACTGCCGCCGCCAACCTGACCGGTGGTGCCGATGCCGTCATCATGCGTCATCCCGCCGCTATTGCCACCATCAAGAAGTTCATCACTGAACTCGTCTAATTCGGAAGGAGGATACATACAATGGCTTTGAAGGGTCTTGACATTTTTAAGCTGTCTCCTAAGAAGAACTGTAAGGAGTGCGGCAGCCCCACCTGTATGGCTTTCTGCATGAAGGTGGCGCAGGGCGCTATCTCCATCGATAAGTGCCCCTACTTCTCTGACGACGCGAAGGCGATGCTCAACGAGCAGACCGCGCCTCCCATGAAGACCATCGCCGTGGGCAGCCACAAGCTGGGCGGCGAGACTGTTCTGTACCGTCACGAGAAGACTCTGGTTAACAAGAATCTGTACGCTGTTGCTGTCGGCACCACCCTGTCCGCCGAGGAAGTCGACGCTAAGCTGGCTGACCTGCAGAAGGTCGATTACGAGCGTATTGGCGAGCGGATGTACGTGGAGTTCGTGTTCGTTGCCAACACCCAGTCTGATCCCGCCGTTTACGCCGAGCTGGTTAAGAAGGCCGCCGCTACCGGCCGTGACCTGATCCTGGAGTGCTGGGATGTGGAGTGCGCCAAGGCTGCTCTGGAAGTCGCCGGCAAGAACGTGATCCTGGACGGCGCTACCCCCGACAACTGGGAAGCTATGAACGACATCGCCACCGCCGCCGGCGTGGTGCTGGGCGTTTCCGCCACCTCCCTGTCTGACCTGTACGACACCGTCAAGAAGCTGGAAGGCAAGGGCAACAAGAACCTGGTTCTGGACGTCACCGGCAAGACCGCCAAGGAGACTCTGGCCAATGCTGTTCTGGTCCGCCGCACCGCCATCAAGGACGGCGACCGTTCCTTCGGTTACCCCTCCATCGTGAACGTCGCCCGTCTGGCTAAGGGTGACGACCACCTGCAGACCGCCTACGCTACCCTGTTCACCGAGAAGTACGGCTCCATTCTGGTCATGGAGCACATGACCTATGCTCAGGCTCTGCCTCTGTACGGCCTGCGTCAGAACATCTTCACCGATCCTCAGAAGCCCATGAAGGTGGAGTCCAAGATCTATCCTCTGAACGGCGCCGACGAGAACAGCCCCTGCGCGCTGACCGTGGACTTCGCTCTGACCTACTTCCTGGTTTCCGGCGAGCTGGAGCGTTCCAACCAGCCTGTGAACCTGATCATCACCGACGCTTCCGGTATGTCCGTTCTGACCGCCTGGGCCGCCGGCAAGTTCTCCTCCTCCACCGTCAAGAAGACCTTCGAGACTCTGGACATTGAGAACAAGATCAAGAACCGCACCCTGATCATCCCCGGCAAGGTTGCCGTCATGAAGGGTGAGATTCAGGAGAAGCTGCCCGGCTGGAACGGGGATGTCGGTCCTCTGGAGGCCGGTCGGCTGCCAAAATACATGAATGACATGGAGTAGGAGGCTGCCTCCAAGGCCGCGGCTGCCGAGAACGCCGCCAAGGCTGCCACCACCGTGGAGGTCAAGGAGCTGTCCTTCGAGGAGCTGCTGGCTACCAAGGTTCCCGAGATCAAGGTCGTGGACATGGGTGTCAAGTACAAGGGCCACAACCCCGAGTCCCCCACCTTCGTCACCATCGGCGAGCGTATCCACTGCATCGCTCCTTCCATCCGCAAGGCTATGGACGAGCGTGACCCCGAGCCCATCCTGAAGCGTGCCGCTGAGCAGATCGCTGCCGGTGCCACCTATCTGGACGTCAACATCGGACCTGCCGAGAAGGATGGCCCCGAGCGCATGATGTGGGCTGTCAAGCTGCTGCAGGAGAACTTCAACAACGTGCCTCTGGCTCTGGATACCGCCAACAAGAAGGCTATCGAGGCCGGTATCAAGGTCTACAACCGCACCAACGGCAAGCCCATCGTCAACTCCGCTGACGCCGGCTCCCGTATCTCCTACATCGATCTGGCCGCTGCCAACGACGCTATCTGTATCGCCCTGTGCTCTGCCGACGGCATTGCCAAGGACAATGAGGAGCGTATGAAGCACTGCCACAACATGCTCGAGCGCGGCATGAGCCTGGGCATGGACGCCACCGACCTGTGGTTCGACCCCCTGTTCCTGGTCGTCAAGGGTATGCAGGACAAGCAGATGGAAGTTCTGGAAGCCATCAAGCTGTTCGCGAGCGAAGGTCTGAAGTCCACCGGCGGTCTGTCCAACAACAGTAACGGTGCCCCCAAGACCGTCCGTCCCATCATGGACTCCGCTCTGGTGGCCATGGCTATGATGCAGGGCCTGACCTCCGCCATCGTCAACCCCAACGACCTGCGTCTGATGGAGACCATCAAGTCCTGCGACATCTTCAAGAACCACGTTCTGTACTCCGACTCCTACCTGGACCTGTAAGCGGGTCGGCAAGGCCGACGGCTAAGGCGTTACATATCCGGGAGGGTATGGTAACACCATTGGGTGGTCAGCTCGGTCACGATAGCCTGTACATCGTGTAATTGATAGTTTCCCAAGCCGTGGCTGGGAGGGAACTCCCTCCCAGCCACTTTGCACTTTATCCGAAAGGAACGACCCTATGACCCCCAGCCAACTGGGCATCGCGGCGGTGGTGGCGCTGATTCTGCTGGCCGCTGTCCGCGCCTCCATTTTCAACCGCCGGGAGCGGGCAGAGCGGGACTTCACCCGCACCCTGGAAACCGCTCTGCTGCCAAAGGAAACCATAAAGGTCATCTGCCCCCAGAAAAAGGGGCGGTGGATTCTCACCAGCAAGCGGCTGCTTCTGGAGGAAAAAGGCGGCTTTCACGCCATCCCTCTGGGCA
>CAMGCA010000010.1 GCA_946011705.1 uncultured Clostridia bacterium
CCACGTTAGGGGAGCTTATCACCACATCCTGCTCGACTAGCCCCGGCATCCCCCTGCGGTAGCCGGCTGCCCACCGGATGGTTTCACCGCCGACGGCCAGCTCTGGGGAAACCCCATCTACGACTGGCAGGCCATGGCGGACACCGGTTACGCATGGTGGGTCAAGCGTCTGACCGCTGCCGCCGGGATGTATGATGTGGTTCGCTTCGACCACTTCCGGGGCTTTGAAAGCTACTGGTCCGTGCCCGCCGGGGACAAAACCGCCCGGAATGGACACTGGGTTAAAGGACCGGGCATGGACTTTATCCGTGCGGTGCGCAAGGCGCTGCCGGAGCTGGATTTTATCGCCGAGGATCTGGGCTTCGTCACCCCGGAGGTTCGCCAGCTTCAGCTGGACTCCGGCTATCCCGGCATGAAGGTGCTGGAATTCGCCTTTGATTCCCGGGAGGAGAGCGACTATCTGCCCCACCTGTATCCGGTGGACTCGGTGTGCTACACCGGCACCCATGACAACGTGACGCTGAAGCAGTGGTTCGATGAGGCAAGCCGCCAGGATAAGGCCTACGCCAAAGCCTACATGGGCCTGAACCGGTCCGAGGGCAATGTGTGGGGCATGATCCGGGGCGGTATGAGCAGCGTCTCCCGGCTGTTTGTGGCTCAGATGCAGGATTATCTGGAGCTGGGCGGCGAGGCCCGGATGAACTTCCCCGGCACCCTGTCCAGCGCCAACTGGACCTGGCGGGCAGCTGAGGGTTTCGACTCTGATAAGCTTGCGAAGAAGATCCGCAAGATGACCGGCCTGTACGGCAGACTGAAACGCAGCTGAGATTTCAGGCCGAAAAGAATTATATCCGCCCAGCTGTTCAAGGTCAGGCTAGTGACCTTGAACAGCTGGGATTCTTTTATGTGCCGCACGCCACGCTCAGCTCGCGCGGAAAGAAGTTTGACCCAAACTTTACAATCTCCGGCTTTCGGATTTTACATGGGGCCTTTATGATGGGATGCGTAAAGGATGCAAATCCCAAACATATATTAAGGAGATCATGAAAATGAAACGTGTAATTTGTACCATTCTGTGCCTGATTCTGGTGCTGAGCATGGCTGCCTGCGGTCAGAAGACCGAGACGGCAGCAACAACCGCCGCCCCTGCCGCAGCTCCTGCCGCAACGGAAGCTCCCGCTGCTACCGAGACACCCGCCGCTCCTGCCAAGCTGTCCGGCACCGTGTCCACCGACGGCTCCACCTCCATGGAGAAGGTCATCGGCGCTCTGGGCGAAGCCTTCATGGAAGCCAATGCTGATGTAACCTTCACCTACAACCCCACCGGCTCCGGCTCCGGCATTCAGGCTGTGCAGGAGGGCCGCTGCGACATCGGTCTTTCCTCCCGCGTCCTGAAGGACGAGGAGAAGGCCGCCGGCCTGACAGAGACCGTCCTGTGCTATGACGGCATTGCCGTGATCGTCAACCCCGAGAACACCGTGGAGGATCTGACCCTGGAGCAGATCGCCGCCATCTACACCGGCGAGATCAAGAACTGGTCCGAGGTGGGCGGCAGCGATGCTGAGATCGTACTCATCGGCCGGGAAGCCGGCTCCGGCACCCGCAGCGGCTTTGAGGAAATCGTGGAAGTCAAGGACAAGTGCCAGTACCGTCAGGAGCTGAGCTCCACCGGTGACGTGATCACCACCGTTGCCCAGAACCCCGGCGCCATCGGTTACGCCTCTCTGGCCTCCGTTAAGGACACCGTGAAGACTGTCAAGGTCGGCGGCGTGACTCCCAGCGAAGCAACCGTGAAGGACGGCACCTACGCCATCCAGCGTCCCTTCGTGCTGGCTACCAAGACGGACGCCAAGCTGAACGACGCGGCTCAGGCCTTCTTCGACTATGTAACCTCCCCCGCGGCGAATGACGTCATCACCGCCGCCGGCGTGGTTCCCGCAAAGTAAACAAATAACGGGGCGTGCCATGGCACGCCCCGTTATTTGACACAGATTTTACAATCCTCCGGTTTCCTATTTTACATTCCGGCGGTAACATAATAGCATCATCCTTCGAAAGGCTGACAATATGAAGACGAAAGAAAACTATCTGGAAAGACTGGTTCACGGCGTGTTCCTGCTGCTGGGACTGGTGACGGTGGCCTGCGTGCTGCTGATTACCGTCTATCTGGTGGTCTCCGGCATTCCTGCCATCCGGGAAATTGGTATTGTGAAATTCCTCTTTGGTGCAGAATGGGCCTCCACAGCGGCGGAACCGAAGTATGGGATTCTTCCCTTTATCCTCACCAGCGTCTACGGCACCGCGGGCGCCATCCTGCTGGGGGTGCCCATCGGCTTTCTCACCGCCATCTATCTGGCAAAAATGGCCCCCAAATCCGTCAAGGAAATCATGGGACAGGCGGTATCCATGCTGGCGGGCATCCCCTCCGTGGTCTACGGCCTGGTGGGCATGATGGTGCTGGTGCCCGGAATCCGGAAGCTGTTCCATGTACCGGACGGAGCCAGCCTGCTGGCGGCGATTGTGGTACTTGCCATCATGATTCTGCCCTCCATCATCAAAATGTCCGTCACCGCGCTGGAAGCGGTGCCCAAGGAATATGAGGACGCCTCTCTGGCTCTGGGCGCCACCCCGGAGGAAACCTGGTTCCGGGTATCCGTCCCGGCAGCCAAAAGCGGCATTGCCGCCGCTGTAGTGTTAGGCGTGGGCCGGGCCATCGGAGAAGCTATGGCGGTGATGATGGTGGCAGGCAACGCCGCCAATATGCCCAGTCTGTTCCAGTCTGTCCGTTTCCTGACCACTGCTGTGGCGTCGGAAATGTCGTATTCCAGCGGCTTACAGCGGCAGGCGCTGTTTTCCATCGCGCTGGTGCTGTTCCTGTTCATCATGCTCATTAACGCGGTACTGAATTTCTTCCTGAAAGGAGAGAAGCGTTCATGAAGAATCCAAGAAAAATCTCAAACAGCCGGAGGCGTTTTTTGTGGACGGTGCGGGGTGGGATGTACTTCGCCACGGCGTTGACCGGTCTTCTGACTCTTTTTATTGTGGCTTATGTCCTGATTCAGGGTATTCCCAACTTAAGCTGGGAATTTGTCAGCACGAAGCCCAGCTACTTAAGCGGGAATATCGGAATCCTGCCGGACATTCTCAACACCCTGTACATCGTCATTATCACCCTGCTGATCGTGATCCCGCTGGGAGTGTGCGCGGCGGTGTACCTGACGGAATACGCCACCAACAAAAGGCTGGTTTCTGCCATTGAATACGCGGCGGAAGCCCTCAGCGGCATCCCCTCCATCATCTACGGTCTTGTGGGTATGCTGATGTTTGCGGGCACCATCGGCACCAGCCTGCTGGCAGGCGGCCTGACGCTGGTGATCATGAACCTGCCCACCATTCTGCGCAATACCCAGGAAAGCCTGAAAACCGTGCCCCAGTCCTACCGTGAGGGCGCTTTCGGATTAGGCGCGGGCAAATGGCGGGTGGTGCGCACGGTGGTGCTGCCCGGCTGTATCGACGGCGTCATCACCGGGTGCATCCTGTCGGTCGGCAGAATTTTGGGAGAATCCGCCGCATTGCTGTTCACCGCGGGTTTTGCCCACGCACTCAATGGGTTTGTGAAGGGGCTGGGCAGCGCCGGCGCGACCCTGACCGTTGCCCTATACGTCTACGCCAAGGAGCAGGGCGAGTTCGGCGTGGCCTTCGGCATCGCGGCGATCCTGCTGGTGCTGGCCTTCGGCATCAATCTGTCGGCCAGCGCGGTGACGAAGTATTATCAGAAAAAGAATGCAATGTAAACGAATTGACAGTTGACAATGAACAATTGACAATTAAGGAGCTATCCTATGAATAACCCAATCATCACCGTAAACGACCTGAACCTGTGGTACGGTCAGACCCAGGCGCTGAAAAATATCAGCCTGGAAATTCCCGAAAAGTCCATCACCGCGCTCATCGGCCCCTCCGGCTGCGGCAAGTCCACCTTCCTCAAAACCCTGAACCGGATGAACGACCTGATTCCCGGGGTGAAAATCACCGGAGAAGTACGCTATCACGGGGAGAATATCTTTGACGCGGAGGTCAACAATCTGCGTAAGGAGGTGGGCATGGTGTTCCAGAAGCCCAATCCCTTCCCCATGAGTATTTACGACAACATTGCCTACGGTCCCCGCACCCACGGTATTCGCAACAAGGCACAGTTGGATGAGATCGTGGAGAAGGCTCTGAAGGGCGCGGCTATCTGGGACGAGGTGAAGGACCGCCTGAAGAAGAACGCTCTTGGTATGTCCGGCGGTCAGCAGCAGCGGCTGTGCATCGCCCGGGCTCTGGCGGTGGAGCCGGAGGTTCTTCTGATGGACGAGCCTACCTCGGCTCTCGACCCCATTTCCACCTCCCGGATTGAGGACCTGGCCATGGAGCTGAAGGAGAAGTACACCATCGTCATCGTCACCCACAATATGCAGCAGGCTGTGCGGATTTCCGACCAGACCGCTTTCTTCCTGCTGGGAGACCTGGTGGAGTACGGCAGCACCGAGGAGATGTTCTCGAGCCCCAGAGATAAACGCACCGAGGACTATATTACAGGCCGCTTTGGCTGATGGAGGGAATATCATGAGAAATCTGTATCAGGAGCAGCTGCACCGCCTGAATCAGGAGCTGATTCAGATGGGGGCGGCCTGCGAGGAAATCATTGACCTGGCGGCTCAATCCCTGACGGCCTACAGTGACAAACTGGAGGAAAAAACCAATCAGGTGGGCGCGGTGATTGACGAAAGTGAGCGCACCATTGAGACCATCTGCCTGAAGCTGCTGCTGCGCCAGCAGCCGGTGGCAGGCGATCTGCGGCAGATCAGCGCCGCCATGAAAATGATCACCGACATGGAGCGCATCGGCGATCAGGCAGAGGACATTGTGGATTTGATTCCCAAAATGTCCGGTTCCGCTGAGGAAGGACCGCTCCAGAAAATGGCAAGCGCCGCCCAGACCATGGTCACGGAAGCCGTGGACGCCTATGTCAAACAGGATCTGGCTCTTGCGAAAAAGGTCATGGGCGATGATGATATCGTGGACGCGTATTTTAATCAGGTCAAATCGGACATCATTGCCATGATCGCCGCGAACCCGGGAGATGGGGAGTACGCTCTGGATCTGTTGATGATTGCCAAATACTTTGAGCGTATCGGCGACCATTGCACCAACATCGCCGAGTGGGTGGAATTTTCCCTCACCGGCATTCGCGAGGAGTGCCAGTAAGGTACTTGCTTTTGGGTGCGGTAAGCGTTAGTATATAAAAGAGCATTCGGCGTCAAGGTAGGGCGGGGGCTTGCCCCCGCCAACAGTATATACCTCGAATTTGCCGAAGGTTTCTGTGGAAACAATACCGCTCACTGCGCGGCGGGGCAAGCCCCCACCCTACATTCAACGCCTGCTATGGGAGAGATGACAATGATCTGGTGTGTAGAAGACGACCCGAGCATTCGGGAAATTGAGGTGTACGCCCTGAATTCCACCGGACTGGAAGCCCGGGGCTTTGCCGATGGCGGAGAATTCTGGGAGGCCTTGGACACGGAGCAGCCGGAGCTGGTGCTGCTGGATGTGATGCTCCCCGGGGAGGACGGCGTGGCCATTCTGAAACGGCTGCGCTCTGATGAGCGTTATCGGGAAATCCCCGTCATCATGGCCACGGCAAAGGGAACGGAGTTTGACAAGGTCCAAAGCCTGGACTTTGGAGCCGATGATTATATCACCAAGCCCTTTGGCATGATGGAAATGGTCTCCCGGGTGAAGGCTGTTCTGCGCCGGAGCCAGCCGAAGCAGTCCGCGCCTCTTCTGAAGCTGAAGGGCCTGACCCTGGACGAAAATCAGCACACCGTTACCATTGATGATCAGCGGGTGGTGCTGACCTATAAGGAATACGAGCTTCTGCGGCTGTTTCTATCCCATCCCGGCATGGCTTTCAGCCGGGAACAGCTGCTGCAGACCGTATGGAATACGGAATACGCCGTAGAGACCCGCACAGTGGATATGCACATCCGCACCCTGCGCCAGAAGCTGGGAGAGTATGGACGCTATATCGAAACCATCCGGGGCGTAGGCTACCGTCTGGAGGATAAATATGACAAGCAGAATCTTTAGGTCCATTGTGACCGTCGCGGCGGTTATCCTGTTTGTGTCCCTGCTATTTATTATGGGTGTGCTTTACGGCTATGCCTGTGATGTGCAGACCATGCAGCTGAAGGATGAGCTGAGCATCGCAGCCGCCGGAACGGAAAAGGCGGGGCTGAGCTTTCTGGAGGCCCTGGACGCGAAGAACTACCGCATAACCTGGATTCAGCCGGACGGTACAGTGAAGTTTGACACCCACGCCCAAGCCGGGCAGATGGAGAACCATCTGCAGCGGGAGGAAATCCAGCAGGCACTGGGATATGGCAGCGGCAGCGCCGTCCGCAAGTCGGATACACTTCTGCAAAAGCGGATGTATGAGGCGAAACGGCTGTCCGATGGCAGCGTACTGCGTATCTCCGCCAGCCAGAAGACTCTGATAGTATTGCTGGTGGGGATGCTCCATCCGGTGTGCGTTGTGGCACTACTGGCCATCATCCTGTCGGCGATTCTGGCCCACCGGGTGTCCTGCAAAATTGTGGAGCCGCTGAACCAGCTGGATCTGGAGCATCCGCTGGAGAACAATACTTACGAAGAGCTGTCCCCGCTGCTGGTTCGCATTCAGCAGCAGCACAAGGAAATCAGCGCGCAGATGCAGGCCCTTCGGCAGAAAAATGACGAACTGGAGCAGATCACAGCCAATATGCAGGAAGGGCTTGTGCTTTTGGACCGCAACGGCGTTGTGCTGAGCATCAATCCCGCAGCGCGGAAGCTGTTCCACGCCGACAATGACTGCGTGGGCACTACCTTCCTTCGGGTGGAGCGAAAGTCAGAAATGACCGCCGCGGTGGAAGCCGCGTTCCGGGATGGCCTGCATGAGCTGAAGACCCAGCGGAAAGGGAGAGTTTACCAGTTCCTCTTCAGCCGTATCACCTCCGGGGAGGAGACCGTCGGCCTTGTGATTCTGGCGTTGGACATTACAGAGACGGAAAATGCGGAGCAGAACCGCCGGGAGTTCACTGCCAATGTGTCCCATGAGCTGAAGACACCTCTGCAGGCCATCATCGGCAGCGCGGAGCTGCTGGAAAACGGACTGGTAAAGCCCGAGGATACCCAGCGATTTATCGGCAATATCCGCAAAGAGGCCACCCGGCTGGTGAACCTCATCGAGGATGTGATTCGCCTGAGCCATCTGGATGAGGGCGTGGAAATGCCGAAGGAAGATGTGGATATTCTGGATATTGCCGAAGAGATTGCCGAATCCCTGCGCCTCGCCGCGGAGGAGAAGAAGGTCACCATTCAGGTATCCGGCCAGCACTGTACGGTCCCCGGAGTCCGGGGCCTGGTATTCGAAATTGTCCAGAATCTGTGCAGCAACGCCGTCAAGTATAATGTGGAGGGCGGAAGAGTGGATGTGACCGTGACCAAGCGGGGAAGCAGTGTGGTGCTCACCGTAGCGGACACAGGTATCGGCATTCCCAGAGCGCACCAGAGCCGGGTCTTCGAACGGTTCTACCGGGTGGACAAGAGCCATTCCCGGGCTTCCGGCGGCACCGGTCTGGGCCTGTCCATCGTCAAGCACGCGGCCCAATATCACAACGCGGACATCCAATTGGAAAGCGTCCTGGGCAAGGGAACCACGATCCGTGTGGTCTTCCCGGCCTGATATCAGGGCGTTTTGGCAATTACAGATACGAAAACTTCAGCCCCCTTCCACATGGAAGGGGGCTGAAGTGTTCTAACAGGCGGTTGCTTTACTTTTCCAGCGCCATGACCTTGTCGATTCTGCGCTGGTGCCGTTCATTGTGGCTGAACTCGGTATCCAGCCAGGTGTCCAGGATTTCCAGCGCCAACATTTCACCCACCACACCGGCGCCAATGGCCATCATGTTGGTATCGTTATGCTCCCGGGTCAGACGGGCGGACATCACATCGCTGAGCAGGGCGCAGCGGATGCCCTTAACCTTATTGGCGGCAATGGACACGCCGATGCCGGTGGTGCACAGGACGATGCCCTTCTCGCACTCGCCGCCGGCAACGGCCCTGGCCGCGGCGGCGGCAAAATCGGGATAGTCGCAGCTGTCGGCGGTGTAGGTGCCGCAGTCCTTCACATCGTAGCCCTTGGCGGTCAGATGGGCCACCATTTTGTTCTTCAGCGCCAGCGCACCGTGATCACAGCCAATGGAAATTTTCATGGAAATACCCTCCTTAGTTTACATAACAAATCCACCGCTGACCCCCAGAACCTGTCCGGTGACAAATTCCGCGTCTGCCAGCGATTCAACCACCCGCGCCACGTCCTCCGGGGTGCCATTGCGCCCAACGGGGGCTTCCTCCGCCAATTCCTCCAGAACCTCCGGCGCAACATTCGCGCACATATCCGTGAGGATCACCCCGGGAGCCACGCAGTTGACCCGGATGCCGCTGGGGCCAAGCTCTTTTGCCAGTGCCTTGGTCAGGGCGATCACCGCGCCCTTGGTGGCGGAATAGGCCGCCTCACAGGAGGCCCCCACCTGCCCCCACATGCTGGACATGGTGATGATACTACCGGCGTGCTTGCGCAGCATGGCGGGCATGGCGGCTTTGACGCAGTTGTAGATTCCCTTGACGTTCACATCAAACATCCGGTTCCACTCGCCTTCGGGCATTACTGTCAAAAGCCCATACCAGCAGACCCCGGCGTTGCACACCAGAATGTCCACCTCCGGGATTCGGGCAAAGGCCTCCGCCACCGCGCTGCCGTCGGCAACGTCACAGCAGATAGGCACCGCACCGGTTTTTTCCGCCACGGCCCTGGCCGCTTCGTGATTTTTTTCGTACAGGAAATACACCCGGTCCCCCCGGGCGGCGTAGCGTGCCGTGATGGCCGCGCCGATGCCCCGGGAGCCGCCGGTGACGACAACGCTTGCCATCAGCCCCGCCGTCTGGGACGGCTGCTGCCCCGGTGGTCGGCGTACTGCTTGATGCCGGAGAGCTTGCTGTCGGACTCGCTCATGAATGCCTTCAGCTTCTCCTCGAACAGCTGGTCAGCGGTCTTGGGCGCGGCGGGGGGCATGGGTGAGCGCTGCTGCTGGGGACGGCTGCTCTCCCGGTTCTGAGGCGCACCCTCCCGGCGCTGGCCGCCGTTTCCGCCCCGATAGGCGGGCTTATTGCCGTCGCGCTGAGGCTTCGGCTCCAGACGCTTGATGGACAGGTTGATTTTGCCGCTGTCCATGCCGATCACCACGACCTTCACATCCTGTCCCTCAGTGAGGTGCTGACGGATGTCGCTGACATAGGCGTTGGCCACCTCGGAAATATGTACCATGCCGGTCTTATTCTCCGGCAGGGAGATGAACGCGCCAAAATTGGTGATGGACTTGACTTTGCCCTCTACAACGGCTCCTACGGTTAACTCCATATATGCTCTGCTTCCTCCAATTTATGTAATGACATGGTAAAATTGACAATTCACAATGGACAATTGACAATTATGGTGTCCCTCCGGGACGATTGAAAACAGTCCAAACCCATCCCGCTCCCGGAAGAACGGAAATCATTGTCAACTGTCAATTGTCAATTGATTTTTATTCCGGGTGGATGAGGACGGTATCCGGGTCGGCCAGGCCCAGCTCGTCCTGGGCGATCTGGCGGATGCTCTGCACAGAGCCGATATTATCGATCTTTTCCTGCAGATCGGCGTTTGCGCCCTCCATGGCAGCGGCCTGCTCCCGCTTCAGCTGGGTCTCGGCCAGGATGCCGTTGTGGACCCACCGCAGAGCCAGCAGCGCCCCCATGGACAGCACGATCAGAGCCACCAGGGCGGCCTTCAGCTTTACCGGCGCGGTGCGCAGCCTGATCTTGAACTTTTGGGTTTTGAACTCTTTCATTGGTTTTCCCTCTGCGCGTTCCGCGCGGTATCAAATGGTTTTTTACTATTGTAACCCATTTTTCCCCAGATGCAAATAAAAATTTCGAAAAACCGAAAAATTTTTTAATGGGCATAAGGGTCAGTCGGCCAAGCCCATCCAAAATCTTCCATATTTGCATATAAATCGGGCGCAAAGCCCGCCCGGCAGCAGCCTCCCAGACGATTCCTCCTGCCGCCAGGGTGAAGGCATAGCCCGCCCTGATATCCCCGGCACAGATTCCGAAGCACAGGTAAATCCACACCCAGGCGGTGGCCGCCAGAAAAATGCTGTCGGACAGGAGGGTATGCCGGGGGCGCAGGGGCCGCAGAAAACCGTAGACCAAGCCCAATGCCGCCCCCAACGCCAGGGCGCAGGCCATGCGGTAAGCCGCGACAGCCGGAGTCAACGGAACAGTCTCCGCCAGCCGCTTTGCCGTGGCTCCTCGTAGGCAAGGGCACTGATAGACCCTTCTACCGCCACCTGGCCGCCGTCCAGCGACAGATTTTTTAAGGACAGCTGCTGGCCCTGCACGATCAGCAGCCCCAGCGAGGTCTGCAGAACCACGGCATTTTCGTCAAAGCTCACCACCTCCGTCACCCCGGTCATAGTTAGGCTCTTCCGTTCATTCAGCTGAAGTTTATGCGGCAAATGCTCGTCGGCCATAGCGCTCCCTCCCTTGCCCTTTCAGCCTATGCGCGGGCAGAGAAGGATATGCAAAGGGAGGGCCAATGACCCTCCCTTGTACCATAACAATGTTACCGATCAGAATTCGCACTTTTTGGCGATATAATCCTTCAGCTCGCTGATGGGAATGCGAACCTGCTCCATGGTGTCACGGTCACGGACGGTGACGCAGTTGTCGGCGGGAGTATTCTCGTCGCCCACGGTCTGGAAGTCCACGGTGATGCACAGAGGCGTACCGATCTCGTCCTCCCGGCGATAGCGCTTGCCGATGGAACCGGTGTCGTCGAAGTCCACCATGAAGTCCTTCTTGAGCATCTTGTAAATTTCCTCGGCCTTGGGGCTGAGCTTCTTGGAAAGGGGCAGGACAGCCGCCTTGAAGGGAGCCAGGTAGGGATGCAGATGCAGCACAGTGCGGACATCGGGCTTGCCGTTCTTGTCCACGCCCACCTGCTCCTCATCGTAGGCCTCACACAGGAAAGCCAGCGCCACACGGTCGCAGCCCAGGCTCGGCTCGATGACGTAGGGAATGTAGTGCTCGCCCTTCTCCTGATCGAAGTATTCCAGGCTCTTGCCGGAGGCCTCCTGATGGCGGCCCAGGTCGTAGTTGGTGCGGTCGGCAATGCCCCACAGCTCGCCCCAGCCGGAGCCGAAGGGGAACTGGTATTCGATGTCGGTGGTGGCACGGGAATAGAAGGCCAGCTCGGCAGGCTCATGATCCCGCAGCCGCAGGGAGTCCTCCTTGATTCCCAGAGAGGTCAGCCAGTTCTTGCAGAAATCCTTCCAGTAGGCGAACCATTCCAGGTCGGTGCCGGGCTGGCAGAAGAACTCGCACTCCATCTGCTCGAATTCCCGGGTACGGAAGGTGAAGTTGCCCGGGGTGATCTCGTTGCGGAAGGCCTTGCCCACCTGACACACGCCGAAGGGCAGCTTTTTCCGGGTGGTGCGCTGAATGTTGGCGAAGTTCACGAAGATGCCCTGAGCGGTCTCGGGACGCAGATAGCAGGTAGAGGCGGTGTCCTCGGTGACGCCGATCTGGGTCTTGAACATCAGGTTAAACTTGCGGATGGCGGTGAAGTGGTGCTTGCCGCACTGGGGGCAGACCACGTCCTCGTGCTCAGAAATGAAGGCGTCCATCTCGTCAAAGTTCATAGCGTCCACGTTGATGCCCTTGCCGGAGGGGGCAGCCTCATTCAGCTTGTCCGCCCGCTGCCGGGCGCCGCAGCCCGTGCAGTCCCCCAGCGGGTCGGAGAAGGAGCCGCCGTGGCCGGTGGTGACCCAGGTGGTGGGGTTCATGATAATGGCGGCATCCAGACCCACGTTGTAGTCGGATTCCTGCACGAACTTCTTCAGCCACGCCTTCTTGACGTTGTTCTTGAACTCCACGCCCAGAGGGCCGTAGTCCCAGGAGTTGGCAAGGCCGCCGTAAATCTCGGAACCGGCATAGACGTAGCCCCGGTTCTTGCAGAGGTTCACGATCATGTCCAGTGTTTTTTCGCTGTTCTTCATGGTATTTCCTCCAAATTTTTTGGGTATTTTTGGTCTTGGACGTTTATTATACAGGGATTTTCCCTGCAAATCAAGAGGGAAAGGCGGATTATTCCGAATACCGGAAGTTTTCGCCCAGATCGGCAATCATTTTTTCATACACCATATCGCTCAAGGCCACGGTGTTCATGCTGGCATAGCTTTCCGGCGGGATGATGTCCACCAGATGCAGCTCCACGTCGGTGTGGCCGAAGTGCTTGAGATTTTTGAAAATCTCCCGGGTGTTCTGGATGGTGCACACCACAATGGGTACCCCCGTCTTCTGGGCAATCTTGAAGACACCGGGGCGGAAGGGATGGAGTTTCCCGTCCTTGCTGGTGTAGCCCTCCGGGAAGGCGCAGACGGAAACCTTGTCCTCTTTGATCATCTGAATACATTTTATAATGGATTTCAGGGCCTGCCGGTCGTTCTCCCGGTCGATGGGCTGGCAGAGAATCTTGTGCATGAAGGCCCCGATGAAAGGCAGCTTGTAATTTTCTTTCTTGGTCAGAAAGGCCAGCTGGCTATCCCGGAAGCAGTGGAGCACGATGCCGGGATCGGCAATGAACAGGTGGTTGCACACCAACAGGAACCGGCCCTCCTTCGGGGTGTTTTCCAGTCCTTTCGTATGCAGCCGCACCCGCACCAGCTGAATCAGGGCCTCGATGTAGAGGTGCATGACCCGGCGGTAGAAGGGGCTGTCCTCCTCTTGGGGCTTGTCAAGGTTCACCACTGCGCAGATTGCCCACAAAAACAGCAGTGCCAGCAAAAGCAGCCCCGCGTAAATGCCCACGAACAGCAGCGGCAGCGTCCAGATCGCCCAGTCCGCACAGGCAAAGATTATGCAGGAAACCAGCAGCGACAGGCCGGTAATGGTTTTCAGAAGCATATAATTTCTCCTTTTTTCTCACTTGTGGGTATTATACTCCGATTTTCCAGGCAAAACAAGGCAGAATACTGAACAAAGAGTTTTTGGGCAAAGGACTGGAAATTGGGACAATCAACTGGTATAATGAAACCATCGAGTATTTGGGAGGTATGGGCCGTGAAGCTTCTTCGTCACTATCTGCCTTCGGGTGCGCTTCTGCTGGGAATGGAGTGCTATTACCTGCGTAGGGTCCTGTATGTCATGTATGTGGATGAAACCGGGCTGCTGAAAACCGGCACTGCGCTGGAATGGGGCGTCTATGCGCTGACGGCGCTGTCTGCACTGCTGTTTGCCATGGCCGCGAAAAAGCAGATAGATTTGACTCCCAACCCCGCCGTTGCCGCTGTCGGGCAGTGCATCGGAGGGCTTGGCCTTGGCTGGACGGCCCTGCGCTATCCCGGCGAAATGCCCGGCTTGCTGGGGAATCTATGGAGAATTCTCGGCATTGCTTCCGCTTTTTGCCTGATTTGGTCGGCTTGGTGCACCTGCCGAAGGGAAAATACCCCTTTTCTCCTTTCTCTGGTGCCCTGTCTATTCTGGCTGACACACCTGATCGACAACTACCGGGGCTGGAGCGGTCAGCCCCAGCTGCAGAGCTACCTGTTTGCATTGCTGGCTACCATATCTATGGTTCTGTTCACCTACCATACCGCCGGGGAAACTGTGGACATGGGAAAGCCCCGGATGCGTTGTTTTTCCGCCCTAAGCGCCGGGTTTCTTTGTCTCGCCGCCATACTTGGCCCGGATAAGACGCAGCCGCTCTGGCTGTCCTGTGCCATCTGGGCGGTAACCAGCCTGTATGCGCCGAAGAATCCAAAGAAAACGGAGTAACTCCATGTATTTGCCGGAATATATTCAAAACTGCATAGACCTGTTGGAAAACGCCGGGTTTGCCGCCTACGCCGTAGGGGGCTGCGTCCGGGATGCCTGTCTGGGTTTACAGCCCCACGACTATGACCTGTGCACCAGCGCCCTGCCCGCCCAGACCGAAGAGGTCTTCCGGGATTACCGGCTGGTGCTGGCCGGGGAAAAGCACGGCACTGTCACCATCCTCACGGAGAGCGGCCCGGTGGAGATCACTACCTTCCGCACGGAAGGCGGCTACCAGGACAACCGCCACCCGGACTGGGTGAAATTCGTGCCGGATATCCAGGGCGATCTGGTCCGCCGGGATTTCACGATCAACGCCATGGCCTACTCCCCAAGGCGGGGCTTTGCCGACCCCTTCGGCGGACGGGAGGATTTGAAAAACCACATTCTCCGGGCCGTTGGCGACCCGGAAGCCCGCTTTGCCGAGGATTCCCTGCGAATTCTGCGGGGCGTGCGGTTTGCCGCCCGGTTCGGCCTGATCCCGGAGGAAAAAACCATGGATGCCATGCTGGCCCAGGCTGGGCTGATGGAAAATCTGGCAAGAGAACGGGTATTTGAAGAATTATGTAAACTTCTTCTGGCTGTCAAATGGTCGGATATCATCCGCTTCGCCCCCATTCTGGCGGCGGTCATTCCGGAACTGGCCCCCATGATTGGCTTCGACCAGCACAGCCCCCACCACGCCTATGATCTGATCACCCACACAGCCCATGTGGTGGAGGGTGTCCCCGCTACCCTGCCTCTTCGCTGGGCCGCCCTGCTCCATGACACCGGAAAGGTCGCCACCTTCACCCTGGACGCCACAGGCCGGGGCCATTTCTACGGCCACGCCAAAGAAAGCGCCGCCATCGCCGATGGCATTCTGCGCCGTCTGAAAGCCCCCACCGCTCTGCGGGAGGAAGTGGTGACCCTCATCGGCAGACACATGACCCGGCTTCAGCCGGACAGAAAATTTCTGCGCCGTCAGGTGTCGAAATTCGGCTTTGCCTTGGTGGAAACCGAGCTTTCCTTGCAGGAAGCGGACATGGGCAGCAAGGGCACCGGGGAGGACGACGGAAGCAGCCTGTTTGCGGAGGTTCGGGGGATTCTCGGGGAATTAAAAGCGGAGGATGCCTGCCTGAATCTGAAAGATCTGGCAGTCAACGGCAATGATCTGATGGCGCTGGGCTTCCACGGAAAAGAAATCGGCAGCTGCCTGAATTTCCTGCTGGAGCAGGTCATTGAGGAACAGCTGCCCAATGAAAAAACGGCTCTGCTGGCCTTTGCCGCAGAGCGCAGGGAGGAAACACAATGAAAATCGCCATTGTCACCGGGGCCAGCTCCGGCATGGGCCGGGAATTCGTCCGGCAGTTATCCGCCTATGTACAGGTGGACGAAATCTGGGCCATTGCCCGGCGACGGGAAGCGCTGGAAGCCCTGAAAGCCGAAGCGCCCGTCCCCGTCCGGCCCGTGGTGCTGGACTTGCTGAAAAGCGAGAGCTTTGACGAACTCCGCAGCCTTCTGGAAGGTGAGCAGCCGGAGATTGCCCTGCTGGTCAACGCGGCGGGCTTCGGCAAGTTCGGCGCCTATCACAAAACCACCATGGAGGACGACTGCCGGATGATCGACCTGAACTGCAAGGCCCTGCTGGTGATGACCCGGCTGTGCATCCCCTACATGAAGCCCGGCAGTCACATTCTGGAGCTGGACAGCCTGTCGGCCTTCCAGCCCGTGCCCTACATCACCACCTACGGCGCCACGAAAGCCTTTGTCCTGAGCTACAGCCGTGCCATGAACCGGGAATTGAAGTGCAAAGGCATCCGGGTCATGGCCATGAATCCCGGCTGGGTGAAAACCGAGTTTTTCCGCCACGCCTTCCAGAGCAATGACGGCGAGGTTCAGTATTTCGACCGGCTGTACGAAGCCGCCGATGTGGTGAAAACCGGCCTGCACGACCTGTACAAAACCAAAAAGGACTGCTCCATCCACGGCCTGCCGGTGAAGCTGCAGGTGCTTGCCGTAAAGCTGGTGCCCCACCGGTTTGTCATGGATATCTGGCTGAATCAGCAGAAAAAAGCGAAAAACAACGAAGGGTTGGTTAAAGAATGAAGCTGGATAAGAAAAAACTGCTGGCGGGCATTCTCACACTGGTCATCGCGGCCTGCTCCTATGTGGTCACAGAGTATCTGCAGGAAAAGCCTGCCGTATCCGGGGACGGGCTGATCGTTCAGTTCATCGACGTGGGTCAGGCGGACTGCGCCCTGCTACAATGTGACGGACAGTTTATGCTCATTGACGGCGGCAACCGGGACGACAGCCAGCTGGTGGTGTCATTCCTGGAGCAGCAGGGCGTAAAGGAACTGGCCGCCGTGGTATGCACCCACGCTCACGAGGATCATGTGGGCGGTCTGCCCGCCGTGCTGGCGGTGTACCCCACCAAAGCGGTGTACGCTCCCACAAAGACCTATTCCTCCAGCATTTTCGATAAATTCGTCTACTACACCGACCAGCAGGGGCTGGAAATCACCATTCCCGCCCCCGGAGACCGGTTCTCGCTGGGACAGGCGGAGATCACTGTGCTGGGGCCGGTGAAGTCCTACGCCGAAACCAACGACACCTCCATTGTCCTGCGGGTTACATATGGGGAAACCAGCTTCCTCTTCACCGGCGACATGGAGCACGACGCGGAAATAGATATGCTGGACTACTGGGATGGGAAGATGGACTGGAAAACGGACGTACTGAAAGTGGGCCACCACTGCTCCAACACCTCCACCAGCTACCGCTTCCTGAACGAAGTCAATCCCACCTACGGTGTTATCAGTCTGGGCAAGGACAATTCCTACGGCCATCCCCACAAGGAGCCCATGTCCCGGCTGAATCAGGCCGGGGTGACCATCCTGCGCACCGACGAGCTGGGCACCATCCAGGCTGTGTCCGATGGGAAGGAAGTCACCTTTACATGGCAGAACCAGTCCGCTGTCCCGGAAAACGTGGAACCGACAGCCAAGGTATTTATCGGAAATAAAAACTCCAAAAATTTCCATTCTCCGGACTGCGCCAACCTGCCGTCGGAAAAGAACGCCGTGGAATTCTCCTCCTATCAGGAAGCCGTAGACGCGGGATACGCTCCCTGCGGAAGCTGTCTGGGATAACCGTGTTCGTAGGGTCATGACCCCGCCGCAGTCTGACAAAGAACCCCCGGTTTTCGTTTGAAAACCGGGGGTGTTTTCTATCGCAGGGGGCGGCGTCCTCGGCGCCCCGCTGTCCTTGCCGCTTTGCGGACGGGACGTCCGGAGGCCGTCACCTACGGATTTGCGATATTCTCAGCGGTCAGCTTCTGCCACGGAATGGTGATTTCCTCCTTACCGGCGAACAATTCTGACTCCCATTTCTCAAAATCCGCCTGATTCAGGGTACGGGTTTCGTCGTTTTCGGTAATCAGGTACACATGGCCCACGTTGTCCGTGTCAATGTCCGTGGGATAGGGATTTCCCTCGAAGTCCGTCTCGGAAAGATTTCTGTCCCATGCGTCTACAAAGCAGCTGAGCTGGTAGCTGTCGGACGCCGGGTCATAGGTCAGCACGCCATAGGGCCAGAGCACGTCCCCGGCGTGGCCCTGATTGTGGGAGGACTCCATCTTCATCATGCCGGGGTAGAAGGTCACGGCGGGGAAGCCGTCGGTTTCCAGACGAAGGCCCCCGCTGGCGGCATCGTAACCGTAAACCGCCAGCCGCATTCCCGCCATATAGGTGTTGGACACAGACACCAGCAGCTCTTCTTCTCCGTCGCCGTCCACGTCAAGAATAGCGAACTGTTCGTCCTCAATGGTGCTGGGTTCAAAAATCTCAATTTTTCCGGTTTCTCCGTCCATGTCGGGCCAGCGGAGGTCATCATGGATGGTTTTCAGCGCCGACTGAAAGGCCTTGCGGGTGCTGTCCTCCACGGGGGCGGTGGTTTCCGTGGCGGTCTGGACGGTAGGGGTCGCTGTCGCGATGGTGTTGGTGGGTTCCTGCTGGGCGCAGGCGCACAGCAGAAGGGCAGTCATTGCCGCAATTGCGGCTGTCATTCTCTTTTTCATAAGAGTTTCTCCTTTCACAGGGCGGGGGCATACCCCCGCTCTACATACTTAATAATGTGCTTATCTGGGTAACTTAGCTATCTAGAAAAATAAGAATTTGTGGGGATGCCCCCACGGGCAATGCGAGCCTTCGCCCGTGGGGTAGTCTTCCCATCCTTTGGGCACGCCCGGTTCGTTTTTGCGGTGGTGGTCTATTCTATATAACCTACGCAGTTCCGGTCGAGGGGCCCAAAGGATGTGGAATGTCCAC
>CAMGCA010000011.1 GCA_946011705.1 uncultured Clostridia bacterium
GACAGAGCCAATGAACTTCGTGTATCCATTGGCTCTGTCTCTTTCCTGGCATTCGGATAAAATATCGCTTCTCCAGCTAAAGTCCCTACATGAATTTTATAGCACTAAGGACCTGCTGTAATCGCTGTGCCACTGATACTGGGATCAAATAGTTTTACATCCACACTGCCGTCAGAGGAATCCACGATGTAAAGTTTGACTGTGGGCAGAATTTTGTCCAGCGTTTCCAACAGCAGACGGTATTTTGTTGTGTCAGCCGTATAAATGGAGGAATTGTTTTGATACTCCTTCAGCATACTTAGGAATTTCTCGGTATCGCCGGTTGCGCGAGACACCTGCTCCTGCTTATAAGCCTCCGCGTCGGAGATCATACGATTCGCCTCGGCTCGGGCCTGAGGAATCAGGCTGTTGTAATAGCCATTGGCTTCGTTGATGGAGGTCTCCCGTTCAGACATAGCATTGGTCACATCCAGAAAGGCAGAGGAGACCGGATCAGGCGGAACGACATTCTGAATATTGAAGGCCGTGATCTGAATACCTGCGTCATAACGGTCCAGTGCCTGCTGCGCCAGTTCCATCACGCCGTTCTGGGCAGCCACCTTATCGGTGCTGAGAATGTTGTCCACCGGAACGCTGGCTATAAGCTGCACCAACGCCGCCTCCACACTGTATCGGACCAGCTGCTCGCTGTTACCATTGACGTTATAGAGAAATTTTGCCGCGTTACTCACCCGATAATGGACAACGCCCTGAGTCGTGATGATGTTTTCATCGGCGGTGAGCAGTTGAATCGCCTGGGGCTCGTCATCCGGCTGGTGAATGTGCTCCGGCAGGGTCATCCCGATGTCCGCCCGGCGCACCTCGGAGACATTGACCGTCTGCACCTTGTCAATGGGCCAAGGCAGGCGGTAGTGTAGCCCCTCAGTCACCGTCTGATCCAGCACCGCTCCGAAACGGCGCACCACAGCCTGTTCGCCGGGGTTAACGATATAGATTCCGGATAGCAGATAGACCGCGATTACACCACCCAGCACCACAAGTCCGGCCTTTTTGGGGTTAATGTGTTGAAAAGCGTTTTTCAGATCGTTTCGGACTGTGCCGTCTTTCTTTCCGTCTGTTTTCCCTGCTTTGGGGATAGCCGCAAGCTGCAGAAAAAACGACTTGATTTTTTCTGGCCATCGATCAAGAGAAAATTTCTTCATAGACAGTTCTCCTCGTTACTTACCGCTCCCACCGAGATATTTCAAAATCTCCGCGGTAGAGGGCAGAATCAGCGTCGTGTTGCCGTCGATGGTCTTTTCATAGGTTTCCAGCGTACGGATAAACTCATAAAACTCCGGGTCCTTCTGGAAGGCTTCACCGTAAATGCGAATGGCCTCGGCGTCACCCTCACCCTTGATTTCCTGAACCTTCTGGTAGGCTTCCGCCAAAATGAGCTGCTGTTCCTTCTCCGCATTGGCGCGGATATTGGAGGCTTCCTCGCTGCCCTCGGAGCGATAGCGCTGGGCCATCTGCTCACGCTCGGCACTCATACGGTCATAAACGCTCTGCTTGTTAGCCTCCGGATAATTCAAGACCCTGATTTGAGCATCCACCACTTCAATGCCGTACTCCGCAGCCCGCTCCTTTGCGTAAGCCACGGTGTCTGCAATCATGGTATCCAGCTCCAGCTTCTCTGCATTCGTGTTGACCAACTGTTCCAGCTTGTACTGTCCCAGCTGAACACTCAGGCTGGAGGAAAACACATCCAGTAGCCGGGCCTCAGCTCCAATGTTATCCCTCACTGTTTGCAAAAAGCGAATCGGGTCTACGATCTTCCATGTCCCATAGTAGTCCAAAGAGACATTCAGCCGGTCCAAGGTCAACAGTTCGATGGACGAAGTCTGATAAACCTGCACCCGCTTGTCCAGCCGCTGAACGGACTGGATGGGATCAGGAAGCTTCACCTTTAATCCGGCATCCTCAACTACCCGAACCGGCTGGCCAAACTGGGTGACTACCGCGTATTCCGTACTGTCCACCTGGTAGACCACAAGCGTCATAAGCAGCAGGATCAAAGCCACTCCCACTCCAAAGAGAACTGTTTTCTTGGGCGCTCCTTTTGCCTTTGTCATAAATTCGTTCCTCCAAAAGATGAAATTATTTGATGGTGTATTTATTTAGAGCCGTTACCCAGCCAAAGCTCTGCATTGTCTATGGAGACATTGCCGCCCAGCAAGAGCTTTTGCACATTGGGCAGGACTTCTTCCATGGTTTCCATGTAAAGCCGGAATCGGGTGACCCGGGAGTAGGAGGCATAGGCTTCCTGACGCTGTGCAAAGAGGTCGGCGTCGCCCTGGGCGGTCTTGATGGTATTCTCCCGATACCCCTCGGCCTCAGCAATCTGCTGATAGGCCTTGGCCCTGGCCTGGGGTACGATGGTATTTTGATAGGCTGTTGCCTCATTGATGTAGATAACGCTGTCCTGTCGGGCGGTGGCCAGGTCCTCAAAGCTGGAGAGCACTGCATCCGGAGGGGCAGCCTCCACAAGCTGAACACTCACGATCTCCAAGCCGGTACCGTTCCGATCCATCGCCTCCTGCAATGCCTGTTGGACGGTCGCCTCGATCTCCGGCTTGCCGTCCGTCAAGGTGTAATCAATGGTGTTTTCCCCAACGATCTGCCGGATACTTGTGGTGGCGCTGGACTGAAGCAAGGCTTCGGAGTTGCTAACATTCAGCAGGTAATCCGCACTGTTTTGTATCTTATAGTGAACGGACAGATTCACATTGACCAGGTTGGTATCACCAGTCAGCAGTTCCTGTACGCCGGTCTCCATCTGCCGCACATTATCCGCCCGTACCAGCGTTACCGTTTCGATGGGTGCGGGCAGTTTATAGTGAATACCCGGTGTAACGGCATCGTTGACCACGCTTCCGAAACGGCGGACAATGCCGCTCTCGTCCATCTGCACCACATAGATGCCGGACAGGAGCCAAGCACACAGCAATACGCCGCCCACGCCGGCATACAGCTTTTTGCCGCCGGGGAGTCCGTGATGCTGATGGTCGTGCTCTCCGTCCGTATCTTCCTCTGGGTGAAGGAGCAGGTGGAGATTGGAGGACAGTATCTCATAGCCCGCGATCATCAGTAACACCATGGCGATGATTGCAGCAATTTTGTCCAGACTTGGCATTCCGAACAGAGAACCCAGAAGGCCAACCAGCACTGCAACAGAGCAGTACATATCCATCTTGGAGTGGTAGCCGTCCGCAATCAGGCTCTGAGAGCCGGTCTGCTGGCCCACATAGATTTTATAACGGGCCATGAAATAGTTGATGCCGATGCCGAGGAAAGCGCCTGCCGCCGCAAAGGGAACATAGCGCAGTTCAGTGGTCTCGCCGCTCAGTGCGTCAGACAGAATCTCCAGTCCCATGTAGAAGATGAATACAGCAACAAAGATTGCCAAAATATGTTCCACCTTTTTGCTGGCCAGCTTCAGTTTGTCCGCACCGTACCGGGCTACCATCAGTCCGACAAATACCACACTGGTCACGAAGGCATCGGTCATGGAGTGCCATGCGTTGGCTGCAAGGCCGACGCTCCCTGACAAATCAGCCAGGAAAAAGCGTAGGGCGATCAAAACCACATTGGCAATGATCGTAATGAGCAGAGTTTTTTCTTTACGTCCCATAGGGGCCTCCTTCATCGATTTCAAGAGAATTACGCAGAGCTGAGATCGCCACCTCCAGTTGTTCCAACGAAGGCTCTCTGGTGGTGATACGCTGCAGCCACAGCCCCGGCGCGGTCGGGATTATCAATAGGGGATGGCTGGGATGCTTTCCTGAAAATCGGATGATCTCATAGCCGACGCCGGCAATTGCTGGGAAAAAAAGTAGTTTCATCAATACACGCTCCCATACGCTGTTCCACGAGAAAATGGGCAGCGAGTAAAACAGTATACCGACAAAGATCATCATAAACAGGAAGCTGGTGCCGCAGCGTGGATGGAAACGGGTATATCGGGCGGCGTTTTCCGGAGTCAACGGGTCTCCCGCTTCATAGCAGGCCACCGATTGATGCTCCGCGCCGTGATATGCAAAGGTGCGGCGCATATCAGGTATCAATGAGGTCAAAAGCAGGTAGACCAGAAGAACGGCAATCCGCACAAATCCCTCCGCAATATTCCGCAACCACACGCTTTTCAGGGGAAGCCAACGGACTCCCAGTTTGACTGCCGAGGCGGGCAGAAGCAGAAAAAGCCCCACGCTCAACGCAATGCTGAACACCCAGGCGGCGACACTCAAGAGCCGTTCCAATATAGGCGAAGATGTCTGCTCCGGATCGGTCAGCTTCGCTGAAACAGAGAGCACACGTTGCCCCAGAACCAGCATTTGAAAAAAGTTGACGGACCCGCGAATGATGGGCAGCCCTAAAACGGTATACCGCTTACTTAATGGCCGGAACAGAACGATTTGCGTTTGGATGCTTCCGTCTGGGCAGCGTACCGAAACAGCACATCGGCTGTCTGCTTTCATCATAACGCCGTCCAGAACTGCCTGCCCACCCACGGTACCCAGTCTCGGATTCTGAGCGCCGCTCACGATGCAGCTCCTTGTTCCATTTCCTTGACCAGCCGGCGCAGGGTCTTATCGAAGATCACCAGATCGACGCGTTCCAACAGTGTCTTCTGCATATCCGCTTCCAGCTGTTCATGTTGCTGGGCCTGCAAGTGAGCCTTAATGGTATCGGCCACTTCTTCAAAGGACTGCTGCCGTTCTTCCGTACGCTCCCGAACCTGCACGATATAATATCCGCCGTTGTATTCCACGATAGGGCTGATCCCGCCGACGGCCAACGGTTCAATGGCCTGCGCCAATGGCTTGGCCAGATCCTCCACATGGAAGGAGCCGGAGATCTGCCCGCCGTTGGAGGCGGCAGAGGAGTCCTCGGAATACTGCCGTGCAGCGGTGGCAAAATCCATACCTCCGTTCAGCGCGTCCTGGGCGCTGCGCGCTTTGGCAAGGGCATCCTCTTTTTTCTCCCCGTTCGTTCCCTGGTCAATCCAAATCAGATTTAACTGCAAGGATGCGGGAACAACCATATCCTTCTGGTTTTCCTCATAGAATTGGCGGATCTCCTCCTCTGTTGGCTCTTCCATCTGGTTATCCACCTCGTCCTGATGCAGAATTTGGGCCAGATAACGGATACGAAGTTCCTCCATGCTGTGATCCTCTCCGGTACTGGAACCGTCGCCGCTTTTCTCCAGCAACAGTTCCTGTGCGATGATCTGTTCCAAAAGCTGCTGTTTCATTTCAAAGCTGGAGAACTGACGCTGATAGGCGGGGGAAAGCTCCTGGAATTCAGTATAAAAATCTCCAAGGGTGTAACGGCGGCTGTGAATACTGAACAGGGTCTCTGTCTTTCGTGTCTCATACTCTGTGGCCGTTTTCTCCGACAAAAGTTTCCATGTGATTTCTTCCTGGACCTCAGAGAGAGGCCGCACCCCGGAATTAGACAGTCCTGTCAGTTCCAAAATGCTCCAGCTCCCGTCACCGTTGTCGATGGGGTCGCTGACCTGTCCAGCCTTCATCTGCCACAGGGTGTTTTCTTTGACTTTCGGACCAGTACCCTTTTCTATGGAGCCGTCAGATGCTCCGCCGTTGGAAGCGGCTACGCTGTCAAAAGCCTCTCCGGATCGCAACTTACGACTGGCTGCGGTAGCTTGGGTGTCGGCGTTGTCACCGGAAAACTTAATCTCACGGAATTTGGCCGTAGGAGCCGTTTCGTAATCGGACTGGTTGGTCTGATAATAGGCTGCGATTTCAGCCTGCGTGGGCTGGGTCACTTTAAGAAGGTCAAAATTCACCTGCAAGCCCGCGGTCTTCTTCAGTTCATCCAGATATTCAGTAAAGAAATCTTCGTCCTTCTGCGCCGCCAGCGTTCTCCGGATCTCGTTCTCTACCTCCGGCAATGTTTTCCCTGCATACGCACTCTGATTATTGTCGTAATACTTTTGCACCTCCCAGCTGGAAATGGATTCCGGGGAGACATTCTCCTCATGGAGCTGGGAAATGTATTGAGTGACCATGGCATCATTGAGCAGATCGGACATTCCATGGCGCACATCGGACCGCTGAGTGATTCCGCTGCTTTCCGCCCAAGAGACGATCATCTGCTCTGTGGCTAAACGGGAAACCATTTCCCGGTAGCCCTCCAGCGTATGGACTGGGTGGGCCTCGCACTCCTCATCTGGTGTGCATTTTGTGTGGTCATACCCGTGGGTGGGACAGATGATATGCTCCCGCTCCTTGGCGTTTTCCACTGCGATAAAGGCGTTTAGCTCCTCCACGGTGATATTTTTTCCGTTATAGGATGCCACCACATCCGGACTGGGAGGTTCCGGCTCCCGTGTTAAAAGGAACCACACCCCCATAGCAATTACCGCCGCGATGCCAATCACAGGAAATAACCAACGCCTCTTTTTCTTGGGAACGGGCAGTTCTTCATAGAGGGAAATCTCCTCTGATTCCACATCTGTATATTCGAGTGGTAGTTCCGGCTGCGCTCGTTGCCCCCATCCGGAGGCTTTGACTTCCTGTTCCAACGGGCTTTCGCCATCCGGGACAGATTCCCTTTCTGGCTTGTTCCGAATATCTTCCTGTTTACCGGGCCGCTGCGCTTTTGGCTTGAAACCCAGCGCACCCAACATATCAGATAATGCGGAGGGCTGTTCTTCTTCCGGAAAATTCTCAGGTTTGTTCTTTTCGTCCATAGTGCTCCTCCATATCTTGGTGGGTTTCTATCGGGGAGTATAAAGAATAAATGTGGGGATTTTATGAGGACAGTAAATCTTCATAAAATCCCCACATTTTACGGGTAAACTTCAAGTTGTAAATCCAGAAGGGAACAGCTCACTCCCAAACTGGTATTTTTTATCAGGCCCGATTGTAACCGTTTTGTAACTATTGGAAGGAGGACTTTTTCTTATATGCCCCCCATGAAAAGGAAAGTTAAAACCGCAGCGGTTTTACTTTCAGCCTTAGCGCTGATCCCGTCCCTTACAGTTGGACTTCTTTATACGCCTGCCTATGCAGTCAGTATAGACGGCGAACATCTGGGCGTCGTGTCCGATACAGAGACCGCGCGGCGGGCTGTGGAGTCTGCACAGGCCGAAGTTGAAAATGCCATAGGCTCATCCGCCTCCATCGCGGAAGCTGTTTCCGTTGGCTGGACAGTGGTCAGCAAAGAGGAGCTTGTCTCGGAGGAGGAACTGGCCGAGCGTTTGCTGGAGCAGGTGGAGGAGATTCAGGAGGGCTATGTTCTCTCTGTTGGTGACGCAGATGTAGGATTTGCCCTGGCCAAGGAAACTCTTGAGGCCATACTGGACAAGCTTTCTTCTCCTTATCAAAATGAAAACACAAAGGAAATACACTTTGAGCCGGAGGTTTCTATTCAATACGGACATGTATCCACTGAGGTTACCGATGATCCTGAGCAGATTTATGCTACACTTACCTCAAATTCCATTGAGGCCGCTTCCTACACAGTGACATCCGGGGATACCTTTTCTGAAATTGCCGCGAGTCTGGATATGCGGCAGCGAGAGCTGTCTGAACTGAACCCATCTGTTGATCCCAATGTACTGATGATTGGGGATGTGCTGAATATCCGTCAAGCAATCCCTTTTCTCTCTGTTGTGACAGTGGATGAGATCACCTATACAGAACCAACCCCTGCCCCGATAGAGTATGTAGAGGACGCCTCGCTCTACAAGGGTGATTCCAAGGTCCTGTCGAAAGGTATGGAAGGAGAAAACTGGGTTCGCGCCGAGGTGACGTATCAGAACGGAACAGAGACCGCTCGGACGATCCTGGAGTCAAAAGTTCAGAAGGAGCCGGAGAAAAAGGTAGTTGCTACCGGGACGAAAGAACGTCCTGCCACATCATCCAAAGGCACCTACATCTGGCCGGTGAACGGCACCGTTACATCGTCTCCAGGCTCTCGGTCTTTATTCGGAAGCAAGGAATACCATGCTGGACTGGACATTGCTGTTCCCTACGGGACAAAAGTCAAAGCCGCTGATGGCGGAACGGTCAGCTTCGCCGGCTGGAAAGGTGACTACGGCAACCTGGTCATTATTACTCATGACGATGGAACACAGACCTATTACGCACACAACTCTACTCTGCTGGTTTCCAAGGGTGACTCCGTTTACCAAGGACAAGCTATAGCCAAAGCGGGGTCCACTGGGCGGTCCACCGGAAGCCACTGCCATTTCGAGGTCCGTGTAAATGGGAAAGTACAAAATCCCTACAACTATCTCTGAACGATCCATCTTGAAATGGATGCAGATCGTTTTGCGGTCTGGATTTGGTAATTCGGTTTTCTCGATCATAACAGCCTTGCGGGCAATGAAATCGACAGACTGATCCTATACGATGTCTGGTGCAGTATCTCGCTGTCTGATTGACATTACCTACCAAGGTGATATGATATAAAGTACAGGCGGTGTCTGAAGGAGGTATCCACATGTTGGACTTTTTGAAAAACGAGGGTGTCAGCCCAAAAATCATCTCCGAAATTGAGGCTTTTCGGGCAAAGTATCCCACGGTAGGAAACCTTTCCAAGCGTGTTCCGGTACCAAGATATCTCTACTACGGCAAGGATGTGTGGGAGGAGGCCATTACCGCTCTGCTGTGCGGCGAAAACCTGCTGTTGGTGGGTCCCAAAGCCACCGGCAAGAACGTGTTGGCGGAGAATCTGTCTGCTGTATTTGACCGCCCCAGTTGGGACGTGTCCTTTTACATTAACACTGACGCCGCTACCCTCCTGGGCACGGACACCTTCCACGACGGCGAAGTGACGCTGCGGAAGGGTCCCATCTACCAATGCGCGGAGTTTGGCGGCTTTGGCATCTTGGATGAGATCAACATGGCAAAAAACGAATCCTTGGCGGTGCTCCATGCCACACTGGACTTCCGTCGGGCCATCGACATGCCCGGATATGACCGCATCAGTCTCCACGACGCCACCAGATTCATCGCCACAATGAACTACGGCTACGCCGGCACGCGGGAGTTAAACGAAGCACTGGCCTCCCGGTTCGTGGTCATCGACATGCCAGCCATCACCGCCGAGGGGCTGGTGAAGCTGCTGCGCCGGGAGTTCACAGACCTGAAACCCGAATGGGCCGAACAATTGGCAGGCTTGTTCCAGGATATTCAGCGTAAATGCGATGGCGGCGAACTTTCCACAAAGTCCTTGGATCTCCGTGGCCTGTTGGCCGCCGTGCGGCTAATGCGTGCTGGTCTGGAGGGCAACCGGGCGTTGGAGATGGGCATGGTCAACAAATCCTTTGACGGCTTTGAGCGCCAGTTGGTCAATGATGTCATCCAAGCGCGTTTCCCTGAGCAAATCACCTATGAGGATGTGTTCAACTGATGGACATTCTGGACAGTGAGAAACGCCGCGCCCGGAATATCATCTGGAATGCCGCCAGAGATTACAGCTTTGAGCCGGAATTCAAGGTGTATGATGAGGATGGCCGAGCAGACCTTTACTGGAACAGCATCATCGGCGCGGCCCGCAAAAACTACGGAGCAGATACAATTGATGCGTTGTTTTCCGCCCTGCATAATACAGATCAGGAGGAGTTATATGAGCAGCTGGTGTGGCTGGGCTTGGAAAACGCCGTCTACCAACGGGAGGCTCTCCACCGTCCGGCACTGCCTGCGCTGCGGCGGAGCTATGCAAAACGTGTCCTGTCCCACATCGGTCCGGTTCCCTCGGAGGAACTCCCCGTTCTTCTGGAGGAGGCTCATTTTCGCCGGGTGCTGGGCGAGACACCATATTTAATGCCTCGTGAGCGGGCCATGCTGGACGCATTGGAGTTTTCCGGCGATTTGGAGGGTGCCGAGCTCGCCCGCGAATTGCTGGATTTTCTCAGAACATTCTGCCATTTTGCCCCTGGAAATCATGAAAGCACGAAGGAGTCCGAGAAGAAGCCTCCCATATTACGAAAGTTTTTTCGAAAGATTTCCGGAAAGCCGTCTTCGGTCCACAGCTTTTGGCATGGATACAGTGAACATTCCGCCATCGGCCAAGGCGGCAGTGACACAGAACCGCTTCAGCGGCGTTTGAGCGATAAAAGTCTTGCGCAGTCAGAGGTAGCCATTCGGAAATTCATCCAGGACTATTTTGGGCAGCCACTGTATGATCCGGGCAAGACGGCGGAGTTGGAGCATGAGCTTTGCGTCGATGCCCATCGGCTCTGTCATCTGTACTTCGCCAAAGGGGATGATACCTGGGATAAAAATATTCGGGGCTTTGCCGGCGCACGGCGCAAGGAAGCGCTGAAGTTGATGAAGCTCAACAGAGCTGTCTACGATGAGGATGCCGTCAGACACCGGGCCAGCATCGTCCGTCTTACTGCCCGAATTAAACACGCCATGATGGCCTATTTACAGCCAACTGTCCTCCGTTCCTCCTCCGGCTCTTTGGATAGCAGCCGGATATGGCGGGCCGTATATCTGGATGATGAAAAAGTCTTTACGAAAATTCAGCAATCCGACCCAGGTAATCTCTCTGTGGACATTCTGCTGGATGCCTCAACCTCTCAGCAAGGGCGTCAGGCAACGGTGGCAGCCCAGGGATATATGATTGCCGAGGCGCTGACTCGCTGTCAAATCCCTGTCCGGGTTTCCTCTTTCTGTTCTATCAGCGGCTATACTGTCGTCACCAGGTACCGAGACTATCAGGAAACCGACCGGAATGATAGAATCTTCAATTACTTTACCGCAGGCTGTAATCGGGACGGCCTGGCTATTCGTGCGCTGAAAAAAGGGCTGGAAGACTCCCCATGTGAACATAAGCTGGTGATCCTTCTCTCGGATGTCAAACCAGACGACGTCATCAAAATGTATCAAAACGGCAACTATGTGGATTATGCTGAGGCCAACGGGATTCAAAATACGGCTATTGAAGTGCGTTCCCTCCTGAAACTGGATATCTCCGTCATCTGCGTGTTTACCGGGAACGACAAGGACGTCCCTGCTGCCCACACCATCTACGGGCGGAATTTTGCCCGTATCCGGTCTTTGGATCAGTTTGCCGATACAGTGGGAACCCTCATTCAAAACCAAATTAGAAGTTTTTAAGGATTCAAGCTATCGGAACGGCTCCTATCTGCGAGCTGAAGGCGAAAGCACAGCGGAAATTCAAACCTGCTTTGAATCTCCGCTGTGCTTATATATGTGGTGAAAACGCTCGTTTGGTTATAAAATTCAGGATCTTTTCTCTGCATTTTCTGCAAGATATTCCAGCCCTGTTTCCATGATCGCCCTTATGCTTTGGTTCGCTGCGGAGTAAAACATTTGTTTTCCATTCCTGCGCTGCACTACCATTTTATGTGCCTTCAGAATGTTTAATTGGTGGGAAACTGCGGATTGTGTCATCTGTAGATGGCTCGCCAGCTCAGTCACACAGATTTCCCGCTCTAAGAGGACGGAAATTAGCCGGGTTCGGGTGGGATCTCCCAGCACCCGGAAAAAATCCGCCAAAGCGGGAGAGAGCTGTAAATCGTATAGGCTGTTCTCTCTATCGTGATCGTTCATTTTATTTATGAGCAGGGTGCGGCCAATTACTTGTCCGCACCCTCCATTTCCTTTACAGATTATGAACCCGAAGCGCCCGGATGGCATTCAGGACTGCAATTACGGTAACGCCCACGTCAGCAAAAATTGCAAGCCACATGTTGGCTCTGCCCACTATGCCCAGCGCAAGGCAGATAAACTTGACAACCAGTGCGAGCGTAATGTTCTGATAGACGATGGAGATGCACTTTCGGGATATTTTGATGCCCTTTGCGATCTTCATGGGGTCATCATCCATCAGCACTACGTCTGCGGCCTCAATAGCCGCGTCGGAACCCATAGCGCCCATGGCGATGCCAATATCCGCCCGGCCCAACACAGGGGCGTCGTTGATGCCGTCGCCCACAAATGCCAGTTTCGCTTTCGGGGACTTTGCAGCCAGCAGTTTCTCCACTTCGGAAACTTTATCGCCGGGAAGCAGCTCGCTATGAACTTCGTCCACACCCAGATTCGCCGCTACCTGTTCGGCCACTCGTTTGGCGTCGCCGGTCAACATGACCGTCTTTTCCACGCCTGCCTTCTTCAGAGCGGCGATGGCGGCCTTGGAATTGGGCTTCTCAATATCAGAAATGAGAATGTGTCCCGCATATTCGCCGTTGATGGCTACATGAATGATAGTGCCAACCGAGTGGCAGTCCGCATACGAGATCCCCAGACGGGTCATTAGCTTTGCGTTGCCGGCTGCTACCTCAACGCCATCCACCTTGGCGATCAGTCCGTGGCCGCTAATTTCTTCAATGTCTGTTACACGGCTGCGATCAATCTCTTTTCCATAAGCTTTCTGCAAGCTCTTGCTGATAGGATGGGAGGAGGAGCACTCCGCCAGGGCAGCGTATTCCAACAGCTTCTGTTCTTCCATCGTGTTGTGATGGATACCGTTGACTTCAAATACGCCCTGGGTCAAGGTGCCGGTCTTATCGAATACCACCACTTTGGTCTGGGAGAGTGTTTCCATATAGTTGGAGCCTTTGATCAGGACACCCTCCTTGCTGGCACCGCCGATACCCGCGAAAAAGCTCAGCGGTACGCTGACCACCAACGCACAGGGACAGCTGATCACCAGGAAGGTCAGGGCGTTGTAGATCCAGATGGCCCAGTTGGCGGGGTTCCCCATGAGAAGATTTCCGATGGGAGGCAGCACCGCCAGCAGAAGTGCGGCTATACAGATCACAGGCGTGTAGATCTTGGCAAACTTGGAAATGAAGTTCTCCGACTTGGATTTCCGGGAGCTGGACTCCTCCACGAGTTCCAGGATCTTAGAAACCGTGGACTCTCCGAATTCCTTTGTGGTCTGGATTCTCAGTACGCCGGTCATATTGATACAGCCACTGATCACCTCGTCACCGGCCTTCACTTCACGGGGCAGGCTTTCTCCGGTCAGCGCACTGGTATTCAGGGCAGAGTTACCTTCCGTGACGGTGCCGTCGATGGGGACCTTTTCACCGGGCTGCACCACGATCACACTGCCGATCGCCACCTCATCGGGATCGACCTTTTCCAATTGGCCGTTCCGCTCGATATTGGCGTAATCCGGACGGATGTCCATCAGCGCGGTGATATTCCTGCGGCTCTTTCCTACGGCGTAGCTTTGGAACAACTCACCGACCTGATAGAACAGCATTACGGCAATGGCCTCGTTGTAATCGCCGCTTCTTTCGTAGGTAGACAATGCAATGGCTCCAATCGTGGCCACGGCCATCAGAAAATTCTCGTCAAAGACCTGGCCGTTCAGGATGCCCTTTCCTGCCTTTCTCAGAATATCATAACCAATAATCAGATAGGCGGCCAGATAGAGCGCCATTTTGAGTTCGCTGGGAAGTGTAATGAAATTCAAACCGACCAGCAGCGCGGCGGTAATCAAAATTCGTACCAGCATCACAGTTTGCTTTTTGCTCATGAAATACCCTCCCTTAGATTTAAGAATTGCTCAATTATTTAATTTTATACCTGGAAAGTGCGCCCCTTTCGCCTGTCGCGTCCGGGGCGCAATGAGAGGGATCAAAGCTCAATCTCACAGTCAGGCTCTACCTTTTTGCAGGCTTTCAGGACCGCCTGCATGACATCCTTCGGCTCCTGGCCCTCCTGAAACTCCACGATCATCTTCTGGGTCATGAAGTTGACGGTAGCTGCGGCGACACCAGGGGTCTTTCTGGCGGCATCTTCCATCAGGTTGGCGCAGTTGGCGCAGTCGACTTCGATCTTATAGGTCTTCTTCATAGGGATAGCTCCTCTCAAAATATTACATTTATCAATCAAGCACTTGTTTAATTGATTTGATTGCAGTATGATAGATTTACAAAGGGAAGTCAATACTCTGCGGCGGCTTCCTTCCAAACGAGAAAAAAGCATTTCCAAAACAGATAATTTTTGAGGAGGAATCCATAATGCCGGATTTGCAGCTTCCCCATCACCACGGTGAGGGGCAAAATACGAAGTTTCTGAAAGCGCAGTTGTCAAAGCCGGAAACATTCCAGACTGTTGCAGGAACCTTCAAGCTTTTGGACGATTCCAGCCGACTGCGGATCTTCTGGCTGCTATGCCACTGTGAGGAGTGCGTGATCAATATCTCCGCTATGGTGGAAATGACCAGCCCCGCCGTGTCCCATCACCTCCGGCAGTTGAAGGACCGTGGCCTGATCGTCAGCCGCAGGGTGGGGAAAGAGGTCTATTATAAGGCGGCGGACACTGAGCAGAGCATCCTGCTCCATCAGGTCATTGAGAAGATCATGGAAATATCCTGTCCGGATTAATGGAAAGAAAGCTGAGGGAGTAACTTGTATAACCAGCACATCTCAAAAATTCAACATGCGTTGGCGGATCTCCCGGAAGGCTTGCTGCTGGAGGAGCACTATTCCGCTGCTGGCAGGAAATGCGGTGACGATCACACAGATGCCATTCTACAAGGCAAAGGCAAAAAGGCCTCATGGGACATCTTCCCCGGTGTGACCCTTGTCTTTCAAGACTATCTGGCCCAACAGGTCTCCTGCCGCCACGAAGCAGAGAGCGACCTGCTGGAGATTAATTACTGCCGCTATGGACGCATCGGCTGGAATATGAAAGACGGCAGTTCCATTTATCTCGGCCCCGGTGATTTCTCCCTGCATACCAGGCAGCTCTGTGCCGGCTCGGTCATGACATTTCCCGTGGGGCATTTTGAGGGGCTGGCCATCTATGTGGATTTGTCCCGGTTTGACCCACCTGACCTGCTCCGAGGAACAGATGTGACAGGCCGGACATTGATGGAAAAATTCTGCTCTCACGGTTCGTCTGCAACGCTTATGGGAAATGAAAAAACAGAGGCCATTTTCAGCCGCTTCTATGAGCAGCCGGAGTCGCTTCGGCAGGCATATTTCATGCTGAAGATCATGGAGCTTTTTCTCTATCTCAGCACAGTTCCTTTGTCCAAACGAAATGTAGATCAATATCAGACGGAACAAGTGGAGATTGCCCGCCGCGTCCACGACTATGTTTTGGAGAACTTAGAGCAGCGCACCACGATTCAGGAACTGTCGCAGCGGTATTTGATCAATCCAACCACTTTGAAGGCCGTGTTTAAAGCAGTCTATGGCGAGTCCCTTGCCGCCCACATGAATGAGCACCGCATGGAGAAAGCGGCGCTGCTGCTCACGCAGACCAGGGACAGCATTGCAGAGATTGCCCAGGCTGTTGGCTATGAAAGCCAGAGCCGTTTTTCCGTCGTGTTTCGGGAGACCTATGAGATGTCCCCACTGGAATACCGGAAACTGCACATGCAGCGCTGATTGACAGAGCGTCAAACCGTTTCAAAGAAAGGGCAGGCCAGTCAAAGGACTGACCTGCTTCTCTTTCGTATTTTTACAGCGGCAGACAAATTGTAAACTTTGAACCCTTTCCTTCGATACTTTCCGCCGTAATGGTTCCACCGTGCGCTCCCACAATGGTTTTTGTAATAGCCAGCCCGATTCCCATGCCGCCGGTTTGCTGGCTTCTGGATGGGTCTACCCGATAAAACCGCTCGAACAACTGAGAGAGGTGTTCTGCCGGAATACCCTCGCCCGTATCCGATACCGACAACTGGATGGAACCGGCCTCCTGCCGGCCTTCCAGCCTGACCGTCCCGCCTTCCGGCGTGGCTCGCAGTGCGTTGGAGACAAGGTTAGTCAGACATTGTTTGATGCGGTCGTGGTCGCATACCATACTAATATCTTTCGGATCAGTACCCAGAGTAAGGGAGACTCCCTTGCTCTGAAATCTGGCCAGAAAGTCAAGGCGAATGTCCTCAAGCAATGCGGCAACAGGCGTAGGTTCCAAATGCAGTTCAATCTGTCCACTTTCCAAATTGGACAATTCCTGAAGCTGCTCCACCAAGCGGGTCAGCCGAAGGATCTCATCCCGATAACCCTGAAACAGTTCAGGGGACGGCTCCCATACACCGTCAATTACCGCTTCCACATGGCTTTGCAGATTGGTCAGCGGTGTGCGCAGTTCGTGTGCTACATCTGCCGTCAGACGGCGCTTTTGCTGTTCCCGCAGTTTAAGAGTCTCTGACATCTCGTTGATAGACTGCGTGAGAGAAACCAACTCTTTTGTCATGGTCTTTGTCTCAATTTTTTGCCCATAGTTGCCTTCTGCAATGCCGTGAGCCACTTCGACCGCTGCTGAAATCGGTCGCGCGATGCGCTTCGCAGCAAAGAAAGCAAGAACCAACGCCATAAGCAGGAATGCGGTCCCAAGCCCAAGGGTCACACGGTTCAGTGCATTGAGGAGTGCCAACGCATCATCATCCAACGCATAGGGGCTGTAATACCCAATCGTAAGGTATCCTGTTGGCGTTCCGGCATAGGACAGATCGTAGGTATACTCTGAGTAACCTCCATTGAAGGAGGGGTATCGGCTGTGCATATTTTCTTCCGCGTGCTGCAGAGCAATTTGGCACTCCTGCGCCTTGTGTACGGAGATATCCCAGTCCACCTCACCGTTTCGTGCCTGCACATGGACGATCAGCCCGTTTTGCAAGGCCGCATTGCCGATTACTTCCAATGCGTCGATGTTGTAGCCTTGGCTTTCCGGCAGATACTGCTCCTCAATCTGCTGGATGATCTGTTGGATTTGGCTCTGACGCTGGTCGTTGGCATAATGAGCAAACAGGCTATCCATGGTCAGATTGAACAGGATCGTAATCGAACCGAGAGAGAACAGCAGCAGAACGGAAAAGTAGACGGTCAGCTTTGTTTTGAGAGAATGTACCATCCGGTGCTCCTCCTCATCAACCCTGGAACTGATAGCCTACACCATGTACGGTCACAATAAACGCGGGGTCGTGCCGGTCTGGTTCAATCTTGCTACGAAGGCTTTTGATGTAAGTGTCTATACTTCGGTTATAGCCGTCGTAATCATCACCTAACGCAAACAATATCAGCTGCTCTCTGGTGAAGATCCGTTTCGGAGCCTTTGCCAGCGTCCGCAGAATCTGATATTCCGTCGGTGTCAGATGAATGGGCGTTCCTTCTTTCAGAACAGTCTTATTATTGAAATCAATCACCAGATATCCGTCCCGATAGGAGACCGGAACACTCAGCAGTTCATCACTCTCCGCTCTCCGCAGTACAGCCCCGACCTTGGCCACTACAACACGCGGGCTGAACGGCTTTGTCAGATAATCATCCGCGCCGACTTCCAGTCCATCCAAAATATCCTGCTCCTGACTTTTGGCCGTGAGCATGATAATGGGGATGCGGTACTGCGCCCGTATCTGTTCGCAGAGTTTTTCACCCGGTATGTCCGGGAGCATCAGATCCAACAGTATCAGGCTGATTGGATGAAGCTGGAGCAGTTCCAGCGTGGTTTTCCCATCATGTGCTACTATGG
>CAMGCA010000012.1 GCA_946011705.1 uncultured Clostridia bacterium
CGCCGGCTACGGCCCCGGCGGCGTGGCCGGCATCGTCGCGACCATGACCGACAACCGCACCCGCACCGCCGGTTCCATGCGCCACCACTTCGACAAGTTCGGCGGCAATCTGGGCGCTACCGGCTGCGTCAGCTGGTCCTTTGACAAGAAGGGCGTGCTGGTCATCGACAACTCCGAGGAGGAGCTGGAGGAGGACGCCGTCATGATGGACGCCATGGACTGCGGCGCGGATGATTTCGAGGCCGAGGATGACTGCTTCACCATCTACACCGATCCCGACGACTTCAACGCTGTGGCCGACGCCATGACCGCCAAGGGATACAGCTTTGTCTCCGCCCAGATCGAGATGGTTCCCCAGAACTATCAGAAGCTGGATAACCCCGAGCAGGTTGCCCTGATGGAGAAGCTCATCGACATCATGGAAGATGACGATGATGTGCAGAATATCTGGCACAACTGGGAAGAATAAGCTTTGTAAAAAAACAATTCCGCTCCTTTGCCTCTCATTGGCAAAGGAGCGGTTTTTCATACTGATTCTCAACCAAAATGTTCAATTCTTATCGAGAAGGCACCGCCTGACGGCGCTGCCGAATATGTGTTTTTTGGAATGGAAAATCACATATTCTCGTCAGTATCATTTGTTCCCGAGAAGCGGATGTTACCAAAACGGTGCGTTCAGTTTTTGTATTGTTTCTATACTTTCGGGCCTTTCTGTGAGATAACGAATACATCTCCGGAGAAGCCTGTCCTTTTACAGCTGGCTCAGCTTTACCACCAGCGTCCCATCGATGAGTTCGGTGCAGCCCGGGGAAGGATAACAGGGCATGGCCTCCACTCTGGGATCGATGTACAGCTGCTCCCCGGCCACGATTTTTGCCGGGTTTTGCAGAATGTACTTGAAATACGCTGACCAGTGTCCCGCGTCACCGAAGTTCAGCACATCGGACATCCACATCCCGTTGGGCTTGCGGTAGGCCTCAAAGCCCGGAATCACCTCGTTGATCTGCTGGGGCAGGCCCACCATGACCACCGGCGTTTCTCCCGGCACATACCCCTCCGTTTCCTCCATCCGGTACACCACCCGGGTCATCACGGACAGATAGGCATCCTGCTCCAGATCCTTTTTCAGGTACATGGCGTTGGCGGTCTGAATATTGCCCAAAAGCAGCACCAGCACCAGCGCAATGATCGCCGCCTGGGTCCACCGGCAGGTGGGGAGCAGCCAGGCCTTCCACTTGCCCTGAGCCTCCCCGGCCCGGCTGAGCAGACGGTGCTCCACCAGCAGCGGCAGCAGATAGCTCAGCCAGTAGGCGAAAATCATCAATTCATGGCTGGTGCCGCCCAGGGTGATCAGGTGCATCAGATTCATGCCCAGGGGCAGCAGCGCCGTCAGTACCAGAAGCAAAAGGGCTTGCCCCGGCCGCACCCGCAGGGCCACAATGCTGATGGGCAGCAGTGCCACCGTCAGCCGCAGCAGGGCCTTGGTCACCCGGCGCGGCGTCACTGGGAAGGGCGACAGCACCTGGGTCAGGCGCTCAAAAAAGATCGTATAGGTCTCTTTGAATACATATTTAATATCGTACCAGCTCATGTTGACCACCTGAAGGGGTCTGTCCAGAGAGTTATAGGCGTCGGTCATGAGGGTGGTCTGGGTGAGCTGCCCCACGACTTTCAGCGCCACATAATACAGCCCGCCGCCCAGCAGCAGCATGGCGCAGCCCCGCAGCCCCCGCAGCAGCACCGTTGTCAGGCGTTCTCCATCCAACAGCGCCATCATACACACCAGCATCAGAAGGGTGATGCTCACGCAGATATAGCTCTGGTACAGGGCCAGCGAGCACATGACGAACAGCGCGCCGGGCAGGAAGCCCCATTTTCCCTTCTGCCAGCAGTACACCGCCAGCACGGAAAACAGCAGCGCCAGCATATCGCAGTCGTAATCGTGCAGAAATGTGGCAATGGTGGACGAAACCGTCAGATTTGCCGTAAAAATGCCGGAAAGCACCACCAGCAGCACCGGATGCTCCATCCGAAGAATCCGGGCAGTCAAGAACACAGCCAGACCTGTCCAGCATAGTCCCAGCACGCCGATGAGCCAGGGCAGCGTCAGATCCGTCCGGAACAGCTTCCGGCACACCGGGCTGAGAAACCGGCCGTTGATCAGACGGATGTAGTTGCTGACCCCATCGCCGTTGAACTCAAACAGGGAGTCATGGGAAAAGCTGCTGTGCACAAAGCCGTAGTTGTGGGCCGCCAGCCCCCAAAGGAAAACTGAGATCATGCAGATCAGCAGCAGCTTTCTGTTCTTGTCTGTTTTATCCGCTAAAAGGTTCATTTTACTTCCCCCAAGGTGCAGAATTTCCACTATTATACACAAACGATTCCCCATTTTCAACAGGGAGCCCGCTCTTTTCCGGATTCTTTGCGCTTTTCAAAAATACATCTTTACAAAACCCGAAATCCATGTTATAATCCTCCCAGTTCTGGCCCGGTGGTGCAGTCGGTTAGCACGCCAGCCTGTCACGCTGGAGGTCGACGGTTCGAGTCCGTTCCGGGTCGCCATGAAGAAGCCATCCGCTTGGATGGCTTCTTTTGTTCTATCATCTCTTTTATTACAGATATTTTTCGGTTCGCGCCCCTGCTTCCTATTCTAAAACATAATGTTCATAATATTTTGTGCATATCGGTTCGTCAGCAAATCGACAAATTGGAATTTGGCAAGTTGCACCGCACCACGACAAAGGTTGTCATTGCGAACCAGTGACCGATGTCACTGGTGTGGCAATCCGTTCTCCTTTTGGCATTTTCGTCATCCAGACGCGTAAGGGGATGCGGATTGCCACGCCAGTGTGCGCACTGGCTCGCAATGACATACGAGTATTTTAGTGCACCAAATTCCAATTTTCGTAACAGCTTATGGTCGAGGGGCCCAAAGGATGTAGGATGACCGCCCAGCGTCCGTGACGCATTGTCAGCGGCGACTCGCCGCCAAATTCCAATTTATCAAGCGGCTGAGTCAAACCGATAAGCACATAATTTTTTTGAATTTCCCTATATCTTTTTTGAGGATTCTGTGATATACTGGGCTAAACCATTTCATTCGGAAAGGAGAGATTTCCCTGATGCGCTCTGTCCAGCTGCTTTGTGGGCTGCTCACCGCCCTGGCTCTGATGATAACCGCCGCAGCGCCTGCCCGCGCCGCGGATGACGCTTCCGTTCTGGATGAATCCGCCGCCATGGGCGCTTCCTATGACACAGAAACGCTCCCGGAAGAAGTATCCGAACCGGAAGCTCTGATGGATACCGTGCCGCCGGAGACACCGGATGAGGAGACTACGCCGGATGAGACGGAGCCTGCCGAAACGGAAGCGCGGGCCGACCGCTTTGACTGGACGGAGGTCTATACCCACGAATTTCCCCTGTACTCCCAGCTGGACTATCCCAATAAGCGCTACGGCAGCGGTACCGTCGCTACCAGCGGCTGCGGCATTACATCTCTGGCAATGGTAGCTTCCTACCTGACCGGACACGCCTACTATCCGGACGAGCTGGCCGACTACTTCGGCGGTTACGGTGAGAACAACGTCCAGCGCTTTGAATACGGCGCCGAGCAGCTGAAGCTCCCCATCCACAAGGCGGACACCATCCGCGACGTTTTCGCCGCCCTGAAAAATGGGGATGTGGCCGTTCTTCTCATGGACCATATGTCGATTTTTACGCAGACCCAGCACTTCATTGTGCTCACCGGCATCAACGAGGAAACCGGAAAGATCATGGTTTACGACTCCTACCCGCCCAACTACGAAAAGTGGGATCTGACGCGGGGCTTTGTGGAAGGATTTGAAGAAAAGGATCTGATGCTTGGCTACAGCGGCGGCTGGATTTTCAGCGTTCGGGGTATGCCGGAGGTTCCTTTCATTTACACCGAGGAAAAGCCCGAGGCGGATCCCCGATACGGGGTTGAGCTGACCTGGGAGGAGCAGCAGCTGCTGGCAAAGCTTATCTGGCTGGAAGCCCGGGGCGAATCCCCGGAGGGCCAGCAGGCCGTTGCCGAGGTGGCCCTCAACCGGCTGGTGTCCGGCAAATTCGGCAGCACTCTGCAGGAGGTCATTTATGGCGAAGGTCAGTTCCGAACCACCCCCTTCCTGGGCGAGGCAGAAGCTTGGCAAGCCCAGTACGAGGCCATCGACGCCGCTTTGTCCGGCCCCAATATTCTGCCCATGGATGTGATGCATTTCGCAACTTACCCGGAAAATGACCAGGTTTGGGGGAAAATCGGCGGACATATCTTCTGCTACGGTTAAGTCAAAACCCCCGGCTAAGCCGGGGGTTGCTTTTGGTGCGACCAACTGCGAACGGCCCGCCGGATTCTTCCGGCGGGCTGTTTGGTTGTCAATGGCCTTGTCGGTAGCAAAAAATTCACAGTCTTTCCCTTTACCCCGGCGGAAAAACGTGGTAAACTAAAAGGCAAACACTGAGTTTTCAGGAGGAACCCCCATGAGACTTGGAAAACGCGCGCAATGGAATTTTGCCGCTCTGGGCTTTGCCATCCCCTGTCTGGGAATGCTGATGATCATGCTCATCAGCCATTACGCCCCCTTCGGCAAGTATTCCATGCTGTATTCCGATATGTACCACCAGTATTACCCCTTCTTTGTGGCCTTCCGCAACGCCATCCGCAGCGGAAACGGCCTGCTGTATACCTGGAGTGTCGGTATGGGCATGGACTATCTGGGACTCATTGCCTACTATCTGGCGTCGCCTTTGAACCTTGGCAGCGTGCTGCTGCCGGAGAGGTGGCTGCTGGGCTATTTTTCCCTGCTGGTGCCCATCAAGCTGGGGCTTGCGGGGTTGTTCTTTGCCCTGTTCCTGAAGGACATTTTTCGCAGGAATGATGTTTCCATTGCCGTGTTCGGTGGGCTCTACGGCCTGTGCGCCTGGGCGCTGGGGTATCAGTGGAACGTCATGTGGCTGGACACCTTCGCATGGCTACCGTTGGTGGTGCTGGGGGAAGTGAAGCTGCTGCGGGATAATAAGGTGATTCTCTACACGGTGAGCCTGTTTTTCTCTGTATTTACCAACTACTATATCGGGCTGTTTACCTGCTTTTTCGTGTTTTTCCTGTTCTTTATCTACGAAATCTGCCGCTGGGGCGGCTGGAAGAAATTCTTCTGCGACCTTCTTCGCATCGGCCTGTTTTCCGCCATCGCCTTAGGGCTGACGGCGATTCTCACCGTGCCCGCCCTGTTTGCCCTCGGCACCACCCAGTCCAGCGTCAACAAATTCCCCACCTCCTTCCGGCTGAACATCGCCAAGGAGAATACCATTATGGGCCTGCTGGACGCCATGCGGCAGGTGGCGGGCAACATGGGCGGCTCCATCGAACCCAGCTTCAAGGAGGGCCTGCCCAACCTCTACTGCGGCATCCTCAGCGTGTTCCTTATGTTCCTGTATCTGCTTGCCCGGCGGGTACGGCTGCGGGACAAGGTCTGCGCTGTGTTTCTGCTGGTGTTCTTTAACCTCAGCTTTATCGTGCGGCAGCTGGACTATATCTGGCACGGCTTCCACTTTACCAACATGATTCCCTACCGGTTCAGCTTCCTGTACAGCTTCGTGGTGCTGTACATGGCCTACCGGGCCTGGACGCTGCGCAAAGACTTTTCCACGAAACAGATTCTGGCGGCGGCTGTGTGTGCGGCAGGGGTGCTGGCCTGCTCCAACCAACTGACGGAAACCATTGAGCTGACTCTGTTTGGCAGAGATTGGGATTTTCCCCTGTATTTTGTCTATAATCTGGTGTTTCTGGTGCTGTACCTGCTGGCTATGCTGTCCGGCAATGTTACCGAACCCATCCCGGAGGAGGCGGAACGGGAGGAGGCCGCCCGAATCCGTCTGGAAAATGTCCGCCAGCGGCGGCGGTCCCGGGGACTGGTGCTGGCGGTTGGCTGGGTGGAGCTGATCGCGTATGTGATCTGCTTCGGCCTGTATTTCCCTGGCACCGGAGTTTCCGACTACCCCCGGGGCACAGACAAAACGGCCTCCGTCATCCGCTACATGAAGGAGCGGGAGGAAGATACCCTCTTCTACCGGGCGGAGACCACCCACTCCCAGACCCTGAATGACGGCGCTCTCAACGGCTACAACGGGGTGTCCGCCTTTACCAGCTCCGCCAATGTCAAGACCACCCTGTTCATGCAGGCGCTGGGCTACGGGGCGAAAAACACCTACAACCGCTACCTCTTTGAGGAAAGCTCTCCGGTTGCCAACCTGTTCCTGAACCTGAAATATATGATCGAGCGGGACGGGAAGGATCGGGAAAGCACCTACTTTACGGAAATCAACCGCTTCGGCAATACAGCCCTGCTGGAAAACACAGCCTATCTGCCCCTGGGCTTTCTGACGGAGTCGGCCCTGGGGGAGCTGGCGTTTACCACCTCCGGCAACGCATTCTCCTTCCAGAACGACCTGTTCTCCGCCGCCACGGGAGTGGATGGAGATGTCTGGCATAAGCTGGAAGGGGAGAGCCTGTCCATCCTTCCCGGAGATGTGCAGATTTCCGAGGAAAATGACACCGGCTACTGCCGCTACGAGACCACCGATAAGTCCGAGGTGATCTACAGCTTCACCGCCGACCGGGAGGGCTTCGCGTGCATCCATCTGGATCTGCCCAAGCGCAATGACTTCTACGTCAGCGTCAACGGGCTGGAGCTGTACCAGGAGAAAATCAGTCTGCCCCAGATGCTGGCGGTCAGCGACGTACAGGCCGGGGATGTCATCGATGTGCGTATCATCTGCCTCGCCGGCGAGAGCGGCACCATGACCGTGGGGGCGGCGATTCTGAACCCGGAGCGGTTCCGGGAAGGGTATGAAGTGCTGGACGCCTCCGCCCTGAAGCTGACAAAGTTCAAATCCACCCGGGTGGAGGGCACCATTGAATGCGACCGGGATGGCCTTCTGTACACCTCCATCCCCCAGAACGGCAACTGGCAGGCCACCGTGGACGGACATCCCGTTGAGACGGCTGTGGTGGGAGAATGTATGCTGGCCCTGCCCCTGAGCGCGGGCAGCCACAGCATCCGGCTGACCTACCACAACGCTGCCTTCTCGCTGGGCTGGAAGCTTTCCCTGGCCTGCGCGGCCGTCTTCGCTGTGCTGATCATGACCTGCTATCGCGGTGAGCTCCGGCAAAGGGCGGGAAAGTACGCCAGGGGAAAGGACGAGAAATAGTGGTTGTAAAATCCCTTTATTTATAGTATAATGCTATGAGCTTAATAACCAATCGGGGGATCAGTCAATGATATTTCAGAATAAGAAAATCTCCAAATATCTCACGCCCGGCTGTCATGTGCACCTGGTCGGCATCGGCGGCGTTTCCATGCGCCCCCTGGGACTGGTGCTCAAGGGCATGGGCATGGAGGTAACCGGCTCCGATATGAGCGCCTCCGACGGAACCAGAGAGCTGGAGGATAAGGGCATTCCCGTGGCCATCGGACACCATGCGGAGAATATTGAAGGCGCGGCCTGCATTATCCGCACCGCCGCCGCCCACAACGACAACCCGGAGATCGCCGCCGCCCGGGCCGCCGGGATTCCCGTCTTCGAGCGGGCCCAGGCCTGGGGCGAGATTATGAAGTCCTACAAGAACGCGGTCTGCGTTTCCGGCACCCATGGCAAAACCACCACCACCTCCATGCTGACCCACATTCTCATGGAGGCCAATCTGGATCCCACCGTCATGATCGGTGGCTACCTGCCGCTGCTCCACGCCAGCCACCGGGTGGGCCACGGCGACACCATTCTGCTGGAAAGCTGCGAATACTGCGACTCCTTCCTGAATTTCTTCCCCACGCTGGCGCTGGTGCTGAACGTGGAGGAAGACCACCTGGACTACTTCAAGGATCTGGCGGATATCCAGAAATCCTTCCACAAGTTTGCCGCCATGGCCACCTTCGGTGTGGTGGCCAACGGCGATGATCCCCACACCGTCAAGGCCATGGAGGGCATCGACTATGTCTCCTTTGGATTGGGGGAGGGCAACCGCATTCATGCAGCCAATATGTGCCCGGACTGGCGGCACTTTGACGTGGTGTGCGACGGGGAATACTACTGCCATCTGGACATGGGCGTGCTGGGAAAGCACAACGCCATGAACGCGCTGGCCGCCGCTGCCGCCGCCTGGATGATGGGCATTCCCGGCGAGGCAGTGTCTCACGGCCTCCAGTCCTTCCACGGCGCGGGTCGGCGGATGGAGTTTAAGGGAACCTACAACGGCGCGGATGTGTATGACGACTACGCCCATCACCCCGATGAGGTGGCGGCAACCATCGCCGCAGTCCGGAACGCCATGCCGGACAAACGTCTGGTACTGGCCTTCCAGCCCCACACCTACTCCCGCACCAGCGCTCTGTTTGACGATTTTGTTCGGGAGCTGGGCAGGGCGGATGTGCTGGTGCTGGCGGAAATTTACGCCGCCCGGGAGCGGAACACCATCGGTATTTCCTCCGCCGACGTGGCGGAAAAAATCCCCGGCGCGGTATTCTGCGAGACCCTGCCGGAGGTGACGGATTACCTGCGGGAGAACGTCCGGGAGGGCGACGTGGTGATCACCATGGGCGCGGGCGATATCTTCCGGGCGGGGGAGGCCCTGCTGGGGAAGTAAAGAAGAACTTATCATATTATCATGTCATTGCGAGGAGGGCGAAGCCCGACGTGGCAATCCGTTCCCCTTTGCACGTTCCAATATCGTACCCGGCACAAAAAGGAGTACGGATTGCCACGTCGCTTCGCTCCTCGCAATGACATTCTTTGTAATTGGCGAAAGAACAACAATCCTAAGCAGTCCCCTTCGAGGGGCCCTAAGGATGTGCGATAATTGCCCGGTGTCTGTAACGTATTGGCTGGCCGCCCCGCGGCCCGCAAAAAAATGTGCCGGTTGCCCGGCACATTCCTCTTATTCCTCCAACACCAGATGGTCTACGCCGGAGGATTCAAATTCCGACATATATTTGTCCATGCGCTCCACGATCTCGTCGTAGTTTTCGCCGTTGATCTCGGGATAATCCATATCCCGCCGGGAAAGCTCCTCGGCCAGGATTTCGTAGAATACGTTGTCCTCGTAATAGGCGATGGCCTCGTGGATGCCGCCCTCGGTGTAGGCCCGGGAGGGGACGATGGTTCCATTCCAAGGCTCGGACAGGGCAGGGGACAGAGCGAAAATCTTGCTTTCCAGGTCATCGTAGTCCTGGAAGCGATCATCGCCCCGGGTGGAATTGAGCACCCAGTTGCCGATGTAGACCAAATCCAGCAGACGGCGGAACTCTTTCGGAGTCAATTCGATGTTCAAGGGCGTCCCGCCTTCATGTTGATTGGCTCCAGGATAGCCCCGATTTTCTAAAATTCCAGAGGAAAATTCTAAAATATAGTTTTATCCGATTATGAGGTGAAGTTATGGGAAAATTAACGGTTTGCATTCTGTTCGGCGGCATCAGTCCGGAGCACGAGGTTTCTCTGCGCTCGGCGGAATCCGTTCTGAACCATATTGACAAGGAAAAATACCATGTTCTGCCCGTGGGCATCACCAGAGATGGAAAGTGGTATTACTTTGGCGGCACGGATTACGCCATGCTGCCCGCCAAAACCTGGGTCACACACCCGGACAGCTGTCCGGCAGTTATTTCTCCCGTCCGGGGGCAGGGCCTGCTGCGCTTTTCCGGCGATACCGTGACAGCCACCCCCATTGACGTGGTGTTCCCGGTGCTCCACGGCGAAAACGGCGAGGACGGGGCCATGCAGGGTCTGCTGCAAATGGCGGGGATTCCCTACGTCGGCCCCCATGTGGCTGCCTCCGCCGTGGCCATGGACAAGACCTTGACCAAGCTGGTCATCGACAAGGAGGGCATCCCCCAGGCCGCCTGGGAGCTGGTGCGCGCTTGCGAACTGGAAGACAGGATGGACGCCATTGTTGCCGCGCTGGAGGGCAGATTCACCTACCCCATGTTCGTCAAGCCCGCGGGCACCGGCTCTTCCGTGGGTGTTTCCAAGGCGGGAAACCGGGAGCAGCTGAAAGCCGCCCTCACCGCCGCCGGAAGGTACGACAGCAAGATTCTGGTGGAGGAGTTCATCAAGGGCAAGGAGATCGAGGTTGCCGTTCTGGGAAACCGGGAGCCTGTGGCCTCGGTCTGCGGCGAAATCGACTCCGGCGCGGAGTTCTACGACTACGATGCCAAGTACGTCACCGATACCTCCACGGCATATATCCCCGCCCGGATTTGCGAGGATTTGCAGGCCCGGATTCGGGACGCGGCGGTGCGGGTATTCAAGGCTGTGGGCTGTCAGGGCCTGAGCCGGGTGGATTTCTTCGCCACCGAGGATGGAAAACTGGTGTTCAACGAAATCAACACCATTCCCGGCTTTACCTCCATCTCCATGTACCCCAAGCTGTTCACGGCCAGCGGAATCTCCTATTCCCGGCTCATTGACCGGCTGCTGGAGCTGGCGCTGGAGGCCGGAAAATGAAGCAGGCGGTGATTCTGTCCCTGTGCTCCGTCCAGCGGTATGAGGACCAGGAGGCGGAGAAGCTGGAGCTGGTGACGGAAGGCACCATGTAGCTTCGGAACGGGGGCTGGGATATCAGCTATGCCGAAACGGAGCTGACGGGGCTGGAAGGGGTGACCACAACCTTCCGGGTGGAAAAGGATCAGCTGACCCTGAGAAGAACGGGCCAGCTGAACTCGGAAATGGTGTTCCGTCTGGGCTATGCCCACGATTCCCTGTACCAGATGCCCTTCGGCGCGTTTGCGATGCGGGTGGAGACCCTTTCACTATTCTATGATATTGTGCCCGATGGAGGTTCCATCGACTTAAGCTACCGGGTGACCATCGAGAATACCCAGGCGGGGCTGGTTGAGTATCATATGGATATTCGGGCGAAATAAACAAGGGGCCGACGGAAACGTCGGCCCTTTACCTGTATTGCAGCGTAGGGTAGGGCGGGAGCAAGCCCCCGCCCTACGGTTGGATAATCAATCGTCTCTGCGCCGACCGCCGAAGATGGCCAGCAGCCGCACAAGTTGAGCCAGGGCCACGGCGGTGGCGGCAACGTAGGTCAGGGCCGCGGCCCGGAGGGTCTTCCGTGCGCCGTTCAGCTCTTCATCGGTCAATAGCTGCCCATCCTCGATGGCGGTCAGGGCACGGCGGCTGGCGTTGAACTCAACAGGCAGCGTCACCAGCTGGAACACCAGCGATAGGCCGAAGCATGCAATGCCCAGGTAAATCAGGAAATCGGACATGGAGCCGAAGGCGGACAGCACGATTCCCAGCAGAATCAGGGGCATGGCCAGCCGGGAGCCGAAATTCGTGACGGGGATAATGGCGGCCCGGAGCTTAATGGGGGCATAGTCTTGCGCATACTGAACCGCATGGCCCGCCTCGTGACAGGCAACACCGATGGCGGCGGTGGAGGTGCTGCCGTAGACCTCATCCGACAGGCGGATGACGTTGGCACGGGGGTCGTAGTGGTCGGTGAGCTTGCCGCTGACCCGCTCAATGCGCACGTTCCGGACACCGTGGGCGTACAGTACCCTTTGGGCAGCCTCCGCGCCGGTGAGGTGCCGCAGGGAGAACTGGGAGGAATATTTCTGAAAGGTGGAATTGACATTGGCGCTGGCCCACAGGGACAGAAGAATACAGGGCAGCACCAGAACGATATACGTCCAGTCAAAGCCGTAATAATACATGGGATACATAATGAAACCTCCAAATCGTACCTTTGCCAGCTATAGAATGCAAACTTGCGGTGCCAGCGGTACGGACAAATTGGAATTTGGCTTCGCCAAATAACCGATCTTTCCACCATATTATATCCCGCCGGGGGCAAAATGGCAAGGCTGTGTCCGTTTCTCAAATGTAAACTTTTTCCCGCAGTCTGCCGGAAATATTCACATTTTGTTCATACTGCGAAGATAGGGAACTGGTATACTGTAAAACAGAGAAGGAGTGAGGCCTTTGAAGGATCCGGATAAACGGCGATTTCTGTATCTGACGCTGTCCCTGTTTGGGGGTATCAGCTTAAGCATTGTGGTGTTTTTCGTGGTGTACCGGTTTCAGGGCATCGGCGACATTGTGCGCCGACTGGAGGAGATCCTGGCGCCGTTTATTTACGGCGGCATCGTGGCCTATCTGCTGCGGCCCATGTGCAATTTCTTTGAGCAGACCCTGGATACCACCCTGCCGGGGAAGGCAAAACGGGCAGCATCGCCGCTGGCGGTGGGACTGAGCCTGCTGACCGGCATTCTGCTGGTGTACGCCCTGATCATCATGATCGCCCCTCAGCTCTATGAGAGTGTCCGCAGCCTGTGGAATTCCATTCCCGACAAGGTGAACCGGTTCATTCAGTGGGCCACGGAGAAATTCGGCGAGGAGGAAATGGTGGCCCGGATTCTGACGCTGCTGAATACCAACAGCGAATCCATTTACGAGCAGCTGGAAACCTGGGGAAAGAACCTGCTCAGCCCCTACCTCACGGGCCTTACCAGCATCGTCAGCGGCGTGGGCAGCAGCCTGATCAAAATTCTCAAATTCCTGTACAACCTGCTCATCGGCCTGATCGTGGCCTGCTATCTGCTGGCCAGTCGGAAGCGGTTCGCCCGGCAGAGCGTCATGGTGGTGCGCAGCCTGCTGAAGCCCCGGTGGGCAGACCTTTTGTTGGGCGAGGTGGCTTTTGTAGACCGGATGTTCGGCGGCTTCATTGACGGCAAGCTGCTGGATTCCGCCATCATCGGCGTACTGTGTTATCTGGGGTGCCTACTGTTCCGGTTTCCCAACGCACTGCTGGTGTCCACCTTTGTGGGCATCACCAACGTGATTCCCTTCTTCGGCCCCTTCATCGGCGCGGTGCCCGCCACGCTGCTGATTATGATTGAAAATCCCATCAAGGGCCTGTGGTTTATCGTGTTTGTGCTGGCATTGCAGCAGCTGGACGGCAATGTCATCGGCCCTAAGATTTTGGGTGACCGGACAGGGCTATCCAGCTTTTGGGTGCTGTTCGCCATCGTGCTGTGCGGCGGTCTGTGGGGCGTTGCGGGCATGGTGATCTGCGTGCCCATGTTCGCGGTGATCTACGACATCGTGAAGAAGCTGGTGCGCCGGGGCCTGACCAATAAGGGCCAGACCCAGCTGTGGGAGCAGTACCATGCGGATTACCCGGAGGAAACGGGAAAGGAAGGTTAAGCGACAAATTGGAATTTGGCGGGGATGCCCCCGCGGGCAATGCGTTACGAACTCTGGTTCATCCTCGTACATCCTTTGGGCCCCTCGACCATAAGCCGTCACGAAAATTAGAATTTGGCGAGTTGTACCGCACCACGACAAAGGTTGTCATTGCGAACCAGTGACCGATGTCACTGGTGTGGCAATCCGTTCTCCTTTTGGCATTTTCGTCATCCAGACGCGTAAGGGGATGCGGATTGCCACGCCAGTGTGCGCACTGGCTCGCAATGACATACGGGTATTTTAGTGCACCAAATTCCAATTTGTCCTGCCGATGCGGGAATCGGAAAAGAATAAGCTGTCATTCCACGGGCCGGAGGGAACCTTGGGAATGACAGCTTTTTTGTATCCAATTACACGTTAAACAGGAAGTTGACGATATCGCCGTCCTTCATGACGTACTCCTTGCCCTCGCTGCGCACCAGACCCTTGGCCTTGGCGGCGGCCATGGTGCCGCAGGCCTTCATGTCCTCGAAGGCGATAACCTCCGCCCGGATGAAGCCCCGCTCGAAGTCGGTGTGAATCTTACCGGCGGCCTGAGGGGCCTTGGTGCCCTTCTTAATCGTCCATGCCCGGCACTCGTCGGAACCGGCAGTGAGGAAGGAAATGAGGCCCAGCAGCGCGTAGCTGGACTTAATCAGCCGGTCAAGGCCGCTTTCCGCAACCCCCAGCTCCTCCATGAACATGGCCTTCTCCTCGGGGTCGTCCAGCTCGGCAATGTCCGCCTCCAGCTTGGCGCAGATGGGCAGGCACTGGCTGCCCTCGGCATCGGCAAGGGCCTTGACTGCCAGATAATGCTTATTGTTCTCCGGCTCATTGACCTCGTTTTCCGCCATATTGGCAACATAAATGGTCTTTTTCAGGGTCAGCAGGTCGGAGGTGGCGATGAGGGCCAGATCGTCGGCATCATCGGTGTAGGTACGGGCCAGCTTGCCTTCATTCAAGTGCTCCAGCAGGCCGGAGAACACCTCAACCTCCCGTCCGAACTTCTTGTCGCCGCCCTTCATGGCCTTCTGAGCCTTGTCGATGCGGCGCTCCACCATCTCAATGTCCGCCATGACCAGCTCCAGATTGATGATGTCAATGTCCCGCAGGGGATCGGTGGAGCCTTCCACATGGGTCACGTTGCTGTCTTCAAAGCAGCGGACAACGTGGACGATGGCGTCGGTGGTGCGGATGTTGCTCAGGAACTTGTTGCCCAGACCCTCGCCCTTGCTTGCGCCCTTCACGAGGCCCGCAATGTCCACGAACTCGATGACGGCGGGGGTGACCTTCTTGGGGTTGTGAAGCTCCGCCAGCCATTGCAGCCGCTCGTCGGGCACGGACACCACGCCCACGTTGGGGTCGATGGTGCAGAAGGCATAGTTGTCCGCGGGAACCCCCGCGTTGGTGATGGCGTTAAACAGGGTGGACTTGCCCACGTTGGGCAGTCCTACGATACCTAATTTCATTTATTTCAAAACTCCTTTATTTGCAATGGTTTTTCGGGTTAGGGGATAATCTTCCGCACCAATTCCGCACCAATTTTTCGCCAGCGCACCAATTTAACTGGCGATAGTGCACTGCTCAAATTGTTTTACGGCATTGGTAAGGGAGGCATCGGTCACATGGACATAGCGATCCATGGTGGTTTTGATGCTCGAATGACCGAGCAGCCTTTGTAGGACTTTCGGCATGATCCCGCGTTCAATCGCGCGAGTGGCATAGGTGTGCCGCAAAGCGTGCATACAGAAGCGCTTGATTTTTGCTTCATCGCACAACTTGTACAGGTGGGTATCATAGGAGCTGTTTTTGTTCGGCTCGCCGATGCGGTAGTTGACAAACACCAAATCCCGCATACAAAGGTATCTGGTCTGACCGGTGCGGCGATCCACATATTCCAGAATCTGCGAGAGCAGTTCCGATTCCTTCCGGGTGTGCCGCTCCTCGTAGCAGGATTTCAGCACATCGTATGCCCGGTTCGTCAGGGGAATGGTTCGGTAGCTGCTTGCCGATTTGGGAGGACCGGCGCGCCAAACACCTTCGCTATGGCGGTATTCCAGCGTCTTGCTGACAGTCAGCGTCCGCTTCTTCCAGTCGATGGAATCCCATGTAAGGCCAATCATTTCCGAAGTGCGCAGCCCGGTCTCCAACAGCAGCACATACTGCCTGTAGTTGTGAGAGCGTTTTGCGGTTTCCAGAAACTTCTCCTGCTGCTCTACGGTCAAGAACTTTATGTCATCCACAGCGCGGACGGGTTTCGTATAACGAACCCCGTCCATCGGATGCTTTGTAAGCATATCATTCGTCACCGCAGCACGGAACATGGTGCCCATTGCAATATAGGTCTGGCGAATGGTGGAGCCTGCATAGGTTGCCTCCATCCGATTCAGAACGATTTTGCAATGCATGGGTTTGACATCGCACAGGCGCATACTTCCGATCACCGGCTGGATGTTCCTTTCGTACCGTTCCCGGTAATTCCTCCTCGTGTTGGGAGCCAGGTCTGCGATGAGATTCGCAATCCAGAACTCGAACCAGGCGTCCACCGTCATTTCGGAGGAGGGGTTATAAACATCGTGCTTGTCTTCGTACTGTGCGTCTGCCAGCCAGTTACGGGCTTCCGGGAGGGTATCGAAGTGCTTCTCCCGTCTGGCGCCGTTCTTGGCTGAATATCTTGCGGAGAACTTGCCGTCTTTTCTCTGGCAGATACCCTTGCCGCATTCTTTGCCTTTTCGATTTTTGCCCATTTAATGAACTCCTTTCCGTAGAGCCGGAAACGCGAGTTCATCACGACACCTTACTCTATCATAATTTCGCATATTTTTCAATATCTTTCGGCGTTTTTGGTGCGCACCAAAATCTGCGGGTTTCATAATCAAATCGCCACCCGCCCTTCGATAAACTCCTCAAATGCCCTGCGTTTTACCAGTTTCTTGGTGCCAACATAGAGAACAAAGGGGCAGTTTGGTTGTTTCAACAGTTCATCAATCTTATTGATTCCGATATTGCTGTATTCGGCTGCTTCCCGGATGGAAAGCAGCATTTTCCGGTCGATAGGCAGGGAAGTCACCTGCTGGTTTTGATTCGTCATAGGCAGAAATATCCTTTCTCAGATTTCCATGCGCTCGGCGTACTGCTGTGCATGGCGATTGTGTTGTTCTTTCATAAACTTCGTCCTTTCTATAGTGGCTGCACAATTCCGATGACATCATGAATTTCATCAGTATATCGGTGGTCACGGTGGTTCCGGGGCTGCTCGGCGGACTCTGGGGTCTCTGGCGCAGCCTTGGACGGCTGAGGAAAACGTCCGGGGAGCTGGCACAACAGGTCAGCACTTCACCCCATGGCGCTTCCAGCCTTTTCTCCGCCCATGAGCGTATCGTCCTCGGAGCGCCGATTATTGGCATCCTGTTCAGCGTGGGGGCATTGTATGCTACGTTTCTGATTCTTCAGAATGCTCCCCTGATGTATATTGTCCGCAATCTGAGTATGCTGGGCAGACTCGGCGGCAGGTACTGGTGGGAGGCCCTGGACAAGGGGGGTGCAGGCGTTGCATGCAGCGCGATGCTGCTTTTCTGCCTCAGCTATCCGATCCGTACCATCCGTCTGTTTATGCTCAGAGGCAAAGTTGTCAATACCTTTTTGTGAACAAAGGGTTTGTGAGGGGTCAATTGTCTACGCCCGACCTCCTTTTTCGGGCGTGTGCGGCCTTTTGCTTTCGGTGTACCTCAGCGGCACATTCCGCACAGTATTTGGCGCGTCCGGAACCGGCCAGAAAGAAGGCTCCGCAGACCTTGCAGCGGCGTGTTCCTTTCGGGCGGAGGATCTCGTCCTCCAATTCCGGTTCCAGAGGCAGAACACCGCGCCGAAAGTGCTTGCAGATCAGAGTATAGGAAATGGCTTGCGGACAGACACAGGGATCGCCATCGTCCAGCAAAAGACAGTTCCCGGGGGCGTGTGGGCAGCACTGGCGGGTGCGGCTGCGGGCATTCTCATCACTGTGAGCAATCCCTATCTTTCC
>CAMGCA010000013.1 GCA_946011705.1 uncultured Clostridia bacterium
GGCCAGCACCGCGCCGGACAGGGCCGTCAGGGAGTTGGAAACGCACAGGCCCACGGTGATGGTGAAGCTGGTGTTGATGGAGGAGGCCCGCACCATGTCCGGGTTGTCGCCGGTGGCCCGGATGGACAGGCCCAGCCGGGTTTTCAGGAACAGGGCCAGCAGAATCCCCACACAGACGATCAGCACCGCCACGGGAACCAGCTTGTAGAGGGCCTTGCCGAGAACGGGCTGCACCATGGAGAAAACCGTGGTTGCCTTCATCATATTGACGTTGGAGGAGAAGCCCATGACCGCCAGATTCACGGTGTACAGCCCCGTATTGGTGATGATGCCCGCCAGAATCGAGGGGATTTGCAGCTTGGTCTGCAAAAAGGCGGTGACGGAACCGGCGCAGGCTCCCGCCAGCATGGCGGCAGGCAGGCCCAGAATGGGGTGACCGGCTACCGCGAAGGTGGCGGACACGGCGCAGCCCAGAGTAAAGGCCCCGTCGGTGGTCATGTCGGCGATATTCAGCACCCGAAAGCTTAAGAACAGGGCCAGCGCCACCAGGGCATAGATGCAGCCCAGCTCCAGCGCGCTGAAAACAATGGCGGATGAAATCATGGAAATCCTCCTTTGGGATAATTTAATAAACGCAACGGCAGGCGGGGGAGGTCCCCCGCCTTGAGCGTGTCAAAAAAGGCTATGTCATTCCGAGGGAGCGAAGCGACCGTGGGAATCCGTTCCCATAACAAAGGCTGATTCTCCAGAAAGGTAGATAAAAACAGAACATTTGGAGAACGGATTGCCACGCCAGCGTGCGCGCTGGCTCGCAATGACACGGTTCTTTGACGGCCTGAGGCGGGGGAGGATCCCCCGCCTTGCAGGATTCGATTATCGCCGCTTATTCGGCGGTGGTAACTTCAACCACGGTGTTGGCCATGGTGCTGAATACGCTGTAGTCGATGCCCAGAGTCGTTGCGGTGTCGGTGTTCACGGTGATGATGCCGCCGTCCATGACGTGGAACTCGGGAACCGCGCCGCCCTGCAGAATGTCAAAGGCCATGTCGGCGGTGTAGGTGCCCAGCTCGGTGTAGTTGACGCCGCAGGTGGCGAAGCCGCCGGCCTGTACGAAGGAGTCAGCGCCGGTGTAGTGGGGGATCCCGGCCCCGTTGAGGATTTCAGCCACGGCAACCTCAGCGGCCATGACCACATTGTCGGTGGGGGTGAATACGGCATCCACACGGCCTACCAGAGAGTTCGTGGCAGCGATGATTTCGTCGGTGCTGTTGCCGGTCTTCTCAAGATACGCAATGCCCTTGCTGTCCAGATATGCCTTGGCTTCGGCGATGGGCATGGTGGAGTTGGCCTCGGAGTTGGAGTAGAGCAGGCCCACGGTCTTAACATCGGGGTCGGCTGCCAGCATCATGTCCAGAATGAAAGCGGTGTTCAGAGCGTCAGAGGTGCCGGTGACCTTATCAAGACCGGTCAGGCCTGCGGACGCGGGATCGGAGATAGCGGCGTAGACGATGGGTGTATCGGTGCCCTCGGCGGCGGTGACCATAGTCTGAGCGGCCAGAGTTGCGATGGGGATGATCATGTCAACCTCGTCACCCATGACCTGTGCGGCGATCTGGCCCAGCATGGTGGGGTCGTTCTGTCCATTGTATTCGGAAATGGTCAGCTCAATTCCGGCGGCATCGGCCTTGGCCTTCAGCTCGGCGGCAACGGCGGCGCGGATTTCGTCCAGAGAGGAGTGATCCAGCTGCTGCACGATGGCGACGGAGTAGCTGGCGGCAGCTGCCTGGGTCTCGGGGGCCTGGGTTTCCGGGGTAGCCGCGGTGGTGGCGGCGGGAGCGGAGGACGCGCCGCAGCCGACCAGCACAGAAGCGGTGAGGATCAGAGAAGAAATGACAGAAATAACCTTTTTCATGGTAAATACTCCTATACATTTTATTTTTGTTTTGGAAAAATGGAACGATACCGAGCAGTGCCCAATGGTGTATCGACTACAGACACCTGAGCACGCATTGTCAGGCCGCACTGCGGCCTCACCATCGTTTCCCTGGAAGCTGCTTTATCATGTGCATCATATGGTTTTCTCCTTTCGGAAATGAAAAAGTCCTTGTTCCCCTGAGGGAACAAGGACAGAAAATACAATTTCTGCGGTACCACCTTGTTTGCCGGTAAAACCGACCGCTCAACCGGCGCAAACACGCCGTGTGCCCGGTAACGCTGGCAATGCGTCAGAAGATACTCAGGATGCGTCCTTTTCCCTCTGCCCTCGGCGGCCCATTTGCTGCTCCGCTTTTCGCTCCCCTCTCAGCTGTGGGGAACTCTCTGTGGATGCGCTGGCAGCTTTACTTCCGCGTCTGTGGTTTACTTTATTTGCTTAAAGTCTTTATACACCATCGGGAGCCATTTGTCAAGCATTATTTTTCACCGGCTGCGGACAAATGTGCGCAGAGGAAGTGCGGCGGCCACAAGCCTTCCCAAAAGGGGAAGGCTTTGGCTCAATATTCTCTGACAACGCCCTTAACCACGCCGATGATTTCCGCGTGGGTGCCGTCGATGGGGGAATAGTTGTCGTTTTCCGGCATGAGCCAGACCTGACCGTTCCGGCGCAGCAGCCGCTTGACGGTGGCCTCGTCCTCGATGCGGGCCACCACGATCTGCCCATCATCGGCAGAGGGCTGGGGACGGACAACGACCTTGTCCCCCTCCAGAATGCCGGCGTTTATCATGCTGTCGCCCCGAACCCGCAGGGCAAAGCACCCGGCCTCCGACCAGGGAATGGTGCCCTCCTGATTCTCCACAGCCAGAATAGGCAGACCTGCCGTAACCACGCCGATGACGGGAATCTGTCCGGGCCGGGAGCCGGTGACCAGCGCCCGCTTGCGCCCCTTGGCGCCGGGAGCCTGAATCAGACCCTTCTCCTGAAGCGCCTGCAAATGATAGCTGACGGACGCGGTGGAGCGCAGGCCCACCGCCGCGCCGATCTCCCGCACGGAGGGGGAGTAGCCGTTTTCCTGAATAAACTGGTTGACATAATCCATGATCAGATCGGCTTTGTTACTGGTTCTGGGCATGGTGGCACCTCCTGTGGATGATTCCTTGTTCGGATTATAGCACATATTTTCGAAAAAGGGAAGTATTTTTTTCACAAAATCAGGGCCTGCCGCCTATACTATCCGAGGGGGGATGGGAATGGAACGGATGGATAAGAGCCGGGAGGTCTGGCAGCGGGTAATGAATTCGCCGCCGGCAGTGCCGAAGGATGGCCTGCGGGGACTTCTCCGGGAGTCAGCGGCGCTGGCGGCGGTTTACCGGCAGCTTGCCGGGTCGCTTTCCGGGAAGGCCGGGGAGAAGGCGACGCAGCTGTACCGGGAGGAAACGGCAACCTCCGCCTGCCTGCGGGGACTGGAGGTGCTCCGGGGTGAGGATGGAGGAAAGCTGAAATACCCCCAGCCGGGAAAGGAACCGGCCCTGCGACTTCTGCGGGGCTGCTACCACCGAACCCGCAACTGCATGGCGGAATATACCGCCCGGGCGGTGGACCCGGAGACCGGGGCGGTGTTCCGGGCGCTGGCAGACCGGGCACAGCGTCAGTGCGGGCTTCTCGCGGAACTGATGGGGATGATCTGACAGAATGTGATACGAAAGCGCAGCCCGGTTCTGTTCGGAACCGGGCTTTTGCCCGCAAAACGTCTTCCGACAATTTTTTGCGCCATAATTTTGACGAAACCAGGTCCCGCGCCCGCTATAATGCAGGCACGGCGTACAGCCGAAAACGAAGGAGGTCATTCATTATGCAAGGTATGGTACCACTAAGCGGTTTTGGCGGCGTACCCTATTCCGCCGTTCGCAAAGCCGCCCCGAGAAATATTCTGGACAACAGCGATTTTACCAATCTGGTGGCCCAGGCGGGCATCGGCGGCAATCATGGAACAATTGCCTACGCGGCGGATCGCTGGATTCTGGATTCCGGCACGGTTTCCTATGAGGCTGGCGTTGGCCTGACCCTGAACGGAACCATCCGGCAGAAGCTGGAATACCCGCCCACCGGGGAGACCAGCGCCTTTGTCGGCATGGCATCCGGGGCAGCGTCCATCAGCTACGCGGATGGGGCAGTTACAATTACATCCAGCGGCGGCGTTCTGAAATGGGCCGCGCTGTACGGCGGTGTGTATACGGAAACTACGAAGCCGGAGTACCAGCCGAAGGGATACGGGGCGGAGCTGGCGGAGTGTCAGAGGTACTATAGAAAATACGATAGTTGTACAGCATCAGTGCAAGGTTCAGAGTATGCGCGGTTGTCCCTGAACTATTCGCCAATGCGGGTGATACCTTCTGTTTCTTTTGGTAAGCTTGTAGGCGGTGATAACTTGGATGTCGATGGTGCAGCAGTTTCTTATTATGAGGTTAATGCGACTGGTATATCAGTATTGCGTGTTACGGGGACAAATGGAACGTACGTCTATGCCGTTAAGAATGTTGTACTGATTGCGGATTTGTAAGGAGGAGTCACCATGGAAATGCAAAAATCGAAAGTCTATGTCCTGCCGGATTCCTCCGGCTACATCACCCGCATTGACGGCGGCTACACCATCGGAAGCATCACCGACCCGGAAAACTGGGTGCTGATCGATGATGGCAACGGCGACAAATACAATCTGTGTCAGGGCAACTACTTCCCCCAGCCCATCCGCACCATGGGCGGCGCATACCGCTACAAGCTGGTAGACGGAAAGCCCGTGGAGTGCGCAACTGAGGAACTCGCCGCCCAGGAGGAAGCGCTGAAACCCGTTCCCACGCCCAGCCTTGAAAACCGGGTGGAGGTGCTGGAATCCACCACAGATGACATGATTCTGCTGATGGCAGATTTAATTGGAGGAGAATAAAACTATGAAAACACTGAGCAATCTGAAGCTGAAAATCATGGTGCGGGCGTTCCGCATCCGCATTAAGAACGGGGAGGATTTTGCCGACATTGCCGCGGACTATCCCGCCCTGACCACGGACGATCTGGAAGCCATTCGGGCGGCTCTGAATTTGGAGTAATACCCATGACCCTGAAACAAAAGCAAGCTCTGCTTGCCTATCTGGGCTTCTACGACGGCCCGCTGGATGGCCTATGGGGCGAAAAGTCCCAGCGGGCAACCATTGACTTCCAGCGGGCCTACATGGCGCAGGAGGACGTGGACGGCATCTTCGGGGCGGCCACGGAAAAGCGGATTCTGGAGGTAATCGCCACCGGGGAGAAGCCGAAGGAAAGTGTCCAAATTGACACCGCCCCGGGCTGGTGGAAGGATATCCGCTATTTCACCCGGGCGGAGTTCAAGTGCAAGTGCGGCGGGCAGTTCTGTGACGGCTACCCCGCCGAGATGCAGGAGGCAGTGGTAAAAATCGCAGATGCCGCCCGGGAGCATTTCGGCAGACCCGCCCTAGTGATCTCCGGCCTGCGCTGCAAGCAGTGGAACGCCCACGAAAAAGGCCACGAAAACAGCCAGCATATGTACGGCGAAGCCGTCGATCTGTGCATCGAGGGCGTTCCCGCAGAAACCCTGCGGCAGTTCGTAGCCTCCCAGCCGGGCCACCGCTACAGCTATTGCATCAACAGCACAAACGTACATTTCGATATCCCGAAAATCGGGAGATAAGGAGGACATACAAATACAAATGGTAAACGCTTTTATTATCCGCTTTTTCTCGGCCCTGATGGGCAACATCTTCATCCGACTTCTGCTGATCGCCGTCTGTGCCGATATGGTGTTCGGCTCCCTTCGGGCGGCGAAGTACCGCAAATGGAACTCCGCCGTTGGCATCGATGGGGCTATCCGCAAGGCCGGGATGCTGGCCTGTGTGCTGCTGTTCACGGCTATTGACATGATGATGCACGTTGACGTGCTGGGCTGGCTCCCGGCAGAGGCACGGAACGTGATGGACAGCTGTGGTGTGGTTAAGATGGGCGTCACAGAACTGTTCGCCCTGCTGTTTATTCTGTATGAGGCCACCAGCGTGCTGAAAAATATGCTGCTGTGTGGCCTGCCTGTGCCAGCCGGACTGCGGGAGAAGCTGGGCGCATGGCTCAGCACTATGACCGAGGAGACCAGTGTGGATATTGTGGCAGAAAAGGCGGTGACTGCGCCGATGGAGGACAGTGCCACGGCGGCCGCTGTCAGACGGACGCATGAGGATGATCGCAAGGAAAGCGGGCTGCTGGATATGTAACGGAATGAGGGTGTCCAACACGGGCACCCTCTTTTTCATTGGCATTTCATTGCCAAAATTGATTGTAAATCGGTATCATGACCAAATATTTGTAAGAAATGCAGAAAAACACCACGGAATCAATCTTCCGTGGTGTTTCCTTCATGGTGACCCGTACGGGAATCGATCAAATCAAGGAGCGCCCGCCGTCCAGCCGTCGGGCGGCGAGTGCCCACCGGGCACTCGCATTTAGATTGGTTCGATTCCCGCACGGTCAAGATCATGAAAAAATCCCCGACGCAGATACGTCAGGGATATTTTTCATGGTGACCCGTACGGGAATCGAACCCATGTTACCGCCGTGAAAGGGCGGTGTCTTAACCGCTTGACCAACGGGCCTGGTAGCGGCAATCTGATTCGAACAGATGACATACCGGGTATGAACCGGCTACTCTACCAACTGAGTTATGCCGCCATGTGTGGTCAAAGGATTTCGGGCACCGCCGAAATCAGCTTCATCAGTATATCTCAGGATGCGCTTTTTGTCAAGAACTATTTTCGTTTTTTTGCAGAATTTTTGGGAATACTTTCCGAGAGGTGTTTTACATGAAAATCGGAAAGTATCTGAGCCTGTTCTGCCTGGGAGGCGGGGCCTATGTGGGGCTGGAGCTACTGTATCGGGGTCGCAGCCATATCAGTATGTTCGGGGCGGGGGGCCTGTGCTTCCTTCTGCTGGGCAGGCTGCGGCGGCGGAATCTGCCTGCCCCTGCCAAAATCGGCGCGGGGGCGGGGGCCATCACGGCGGTGGAGCTGGCCACGGGGCTGCTGGTGAATCGGGATTTTTCCGTCTGGGATTACCGGGGCCAGCCAGGAAATTTCTTAGGGCAGATCTGCCCCATGTTCATGGCCCTGTGGGTTCCCTTAAGCGCGGCGGGCATGGCGCTCTACGGCTGGACAGAGCGGAGATTGGATCAACTGGCCGGAAATCGATAAATTTGTAACGAATGCGGAAAGAAATTGTTGGAAACGTGGTAAAATCCTGGTGTATGCCTGTAAAATTTGTGTGAAATCTATAAAAAACACACAATTTCCTATGGTTTGGTTCATTGACGGAGACGGAGATTTCTGCTATCATAAACACAGACCCAAAGGGTCATTCCCGGAAGGAGGTATTCCAATGAAATGGGCTGCAATTGTATGGTTGTTACTGCTGGTGGTGTTTCTGGCGGCGGAGGCGGCGACTGTGAGCATGGTATCTCTGTGGTTTGCTGTCAGCGCGCTGGTTGCGCTGCTGGTTGCGCTGCTGGGCGGGCCGGGGTGGCTTCAGGGCACCCTGTTTCTGGTCATTTCTGCCGTGCTGCTGGCGCTGCTGCGGCCGTTGGTGAAACGGTATGTCACGCCCAGAATTACAGCAACCAATGTGGACAGCGTTATCGGCTCCACAGGCCTGGTGACCACCGCCATCGACAACGTATCCGCCGTGGGACAGGTGAAGCTGGGGGCCATGGAGTGGACGGCCCGGAGCACCTCCGGCCAGCCGATCCCCGTGGGAACCCGGGTGAGGGTGGATAAAATCGAGGGCGTCAAGGTTTACGTCTCCCCGGCAGAGGTTCCCGCGAACGTATAATTGGAAAGAACAACAGGAGGTACTTATTATGCTGATTATTTTCATCATTGCCATCATCGCGCTGGTCATTGTGGTCAGCAACATCGCCGTTGTCCAGCAGTCCCGGGCTTACGTCATCGAGCGGCTGGGCGCCTTCCAGACTGTGTGGGGCGTGGGCCTTCACTTCAAGGTGCCCTTCATCGACCGCATTGCCCGCCGTGTCTCCCTCAAGGAACAGGTGCTGGACTATCCCCCCCAGCCCGTGATCACCAAGGACAACGTCACCATGCAGATTGACACCGTTGTTTACTTCCAGATTACCGATCCCAAGCTGTACGCCTACGGTGTGGAGCAGCCCATGGCGGCCATGGAGACCCTGACGGCAACTACCCTGCGTAACATCATCGGCGACCTGGAGCTGGATCAGACCCTGACCTCCCGCGACGTGGTCAACACCAAAATGCGGGCCATTCTGGACGAGGCCACCGACCCCTGGGGCATCAAGGTCAACCGGGTGGAGCTGAAGAACATTCTGCCGCCCCAGGACATCCAGAACTCCATGGAGAAGCAGATGAAGGCCGAGCGTGACCGCCGTCAGGCGATTTTGCAGGCAGAGGGCCAGAAGAAGTCCGCCATTCTGATTGCGGAAGGCGAGAAGGAGTCCGCTATCCTCCGGGCCAGCGCCGAGAAGGAAGCTGCCATTCTGAAAGCGGAGGCTGAGAAACAGGCTGCCATTCTCCGGGCCGATGGCGAGGCCCAGGCAATTCTGGCGGTGCAGAAGGCCATGGCCGATTCTCTGGAACTGCTGAACGAGAAGGCCCCCAACGATTCCGTCCTCAAGCTGAAGGCCATCGAGGCCATGCAGAAGGTCGCCGACGGCAAGGCCACCAAGATCATCATTCCCAGCGAAATGCAGGGCCTGGTGGGCATGGCCAGCGGCATTGTGGAATCTGTGAAAGAATAAGAAGAAGGATCAGCCCCCGGCTCAACACGAGCCGGGGGCTTTTGCCTTCCCCAAAGGGCAATGTCATCAACTTAAGGAACCCGGGTCGATTTCCCTGTCATTGCGAACCAGTCCTCAGACTGGTGTGGCAATCCGTTCCCCTTACAACGTCCCGATTTTGCACCTGTTACCAAGGAGAAAACGGATTGCCACGTCGCTGCGCTCCTCGCAATGACAATGGTAGACGATGTGCGAAAGCTTAAGTTGATGACATTGCCCCAAAGGGGAAGGTTTTTGTACATTTCGTTCACCTTGTATCGATAAAAAAGGAATGAAGCGCAATTTTTTGTAAGTTATGAATAAAAATGTGGACAAATTGAGAAAAGTGCGCTATGATATACGCGAATACTTGCGGCTCGTTCCGCTAAATTTGAAAGAGGTGAAGAAACATGGCGTTTTCTTTTTTCGGCGGGGTTCATCCCAAAGAAAACAAATGGTACGCTTGCGACAAGGAAACCCAGGTATTTCCGGAACCGGACATCGTAGTCATTCCTATGGCGCAGCATATTGGCGCGCCCTGTAAGCCTTTGGTTGCCAAGGGCGATCTGGTGACCAAGGGACAGAAGATCGGTGACAATCAGGGCCTGTGTGTTCCCGTTCACGCTTCCGTTTCCGGCAAGGTCAAGGCGGTGGAGGTGCGGCCCCACACCAACGGCAGCACCGTGCTCAGCGTGGTCATCGAAAATGACCATCTGGATACCCTGTGCGAAACCATCAAGCCCCGCACCCAGGAGGAAGTGGATGCCCTGCCCCCGGAGCAGCTGGTGGATATCATCCACGAGGCCGGCATCGTGGGTATGGGCGGCGCAACCTTCCCCACCCACGTCAAGCTCTCCGGCGGCATCGGCAAGGTGGACACCGCCATCATCAATGCCGGTGAGTGCGAACCCTACATCACCTCCGATGACCGGCTGTGCCGGGAGCATCCGGAGCAGGTGGTGAAGGGCCTTCAGATCATCATGAAAATTTTCGGTCTGAAGGAAGGACATATCGGCATTGAGGACAACAAGCCCGAGGCCATTGCCGCTCTGAAGGCCGCCGCCGCTGAGGGAATCATTGTGGACGTGCTGCCCGCCAAGTACCCCCAGGGCGCTGAAAAGCAGCTGATCTACGCCGTCACCGGAAGGGAAGTGCCCTCCGGCGGACTGCCCGCCGCTGTGGGCTGCGCGGTGTTCAATGCCGCCACCACCCGGGCCATCTGCGAGGCGGTTTACGACGGTATGCCCCTGATCCAAAGAATCGTCACCGTCTCCGGCGACATTCTCATGGAGCCGAAGAACCTGCTGGTGCCCATTGGAACCTCTTTCAACGACCTGATCGAGGCCTGCGGCAGAAATGAGAAGCCCTACCAGGTTCTCTCCGGCGGCCCCATGATGGGCGTTGCCCAGTATGACCTGAGCGTTCCCACCATCAAGGGCGTCAACGCCGTCACCGTGCTGGGCAGGAACAACCACCACTTTGTGGAGGATCCCCACTGCCTGCGCTGCGGCAAGTGCATCGATGCCTGCCCCATGAAGCTGATGCCCGTGCTGATGTACAAGGCTTGGCAGGGCGGCGATGTGGAGGAAATGAAGAAGAACAACATTATGGACTGCATCGAGTGCGGCTCCTGCGCCTATACCTGTCCCGCCAGCGTGCCGCTGGTGCTGGGCTTCCGGGTTGCCAAGCAGGTCATCCGCAACGCGTCCGCGCCGGTGAAGAAATAAGGAGGTGGAAATCAAATGGCACAGATGAAATACTTTTATGAGCTGACGATTTCCAGCTCGCCCCACGCTCACAGCCCCGTCACCACCCGCACCATCATGCGCGATGTGCTCATCGCGCTGGCGCCCGCACTGCTGGGCTCCATCTACTTCTTCGGCTTCCGCAGCCTGATGGTGACGCTGGTCAGCGCCGCAGCCTGCGTGTTCTTCGAGTGGCTGTACTGCCAGATTCTGAAAAAGCCCTGCAAGACCTATGACCTGTCCGCCTGCGTCACCGGCGTGCTGCTGGCCTTCGTGTGTCCCGTAACCATTCCCTACTGGACCATCATTCTGGGCGATGCCTTTGCCATTATGCTGGTGAAGATGCTGTTTGGCGGCCTGGGCAAGAACATTGTGAACCCCGCCCTGGCCGGACGTGCCTTCATGTTCAGCTGGCCCGTGCTCATGAGCAACTGGGTCAAGGTGGGCTTTGAGAACGCCGCGGGCATCGTCTCTGCCGCGGACGCTGTCACCGCCGCTACGCCTCTTGCCAGCCTGCATCAGGGTGTGATGTGTGAAGAATCTGTCGGTGCCCTGTTCCTGGGCAATGTGGGCGGCTGCATTGGCGAGACTTCCGCACTGCTGCTGCTCATCGGCTTCGCTTACTTACTGATCCGGAAGGTGATCTCCGCCCGGATTCCCGTGACCTACATTCTCACCGTTGCGGTGCTGACCTTCCTGTTCCCCCGGGGCAACGACCGGATCGCCTGGATGGCGGCGCAGGTTTTCGGCGGCGGTCTGATGCTGGGTGCCATCTTCATGGCCACCGACTATGTGACCTCTCCCGTGACCAAGCTGGGCCAGATCGTCTATGCCGTGGGCTGCGGCGTTCTGACTGTCATGATCCGCTACTTCGGCGGCTACAACGAGGGCGTTTCCTACGCCATTCTGTGCATGAACTGCTGCACAGTCCTGCTTGACAAGATCGGCCGTCCCGTGAAGTTCGGCGCGCCCAAGAAGGAGGCGGCGAAATAATGAAGACTGAAAGTAGTGCTGCGTACATCGCCCGTTTGGCGATCACCCTGCTGCTGATCACCGCCGTTGTGGCGGCGGGTCTGGCCTGCGTGAATGCTGTCACCGCCCCCGAGATCGAGGCGCTGAACGTACAGAAAACCCAGAACGCCGTGGAGGCGGTACTCCCCGGCGGCGGTGAGGAGATCGCTTTCACCGACGACAGCGGCATCGTATCTACGATTTATAAGGGCCAGTCCGGCTACGCCGTGGAGGTGACCCCCGCGGGCTTTAACGGCACCGTCACCATGATGGTGGGCGTGGACAATGCCGGTCAGGTGCTGGGTATCTCCATCGTCAACCACACCGAGACTGCGGGTTTAGGCGCTGAGGCCGCTTCCCAGGGAGCCGCCGGCACCGCCTTCCGGAGCCAGTTCGCCGGCATGAGCGGCAGCGTCTCCGTCAGTAAGGACGGCGGCCAGGTGGATGCCCTCACCGGCGCCACCATCACTTCCCGGGCGGTCTGCGCCGGTGTCAACGCCGCGCTGAACGCCGTGTCGAAGCTGGGTTAAGGAGGGTATCTAATGGATTTCAAGAAACAATTCAAAGAGGGCCTGCTCTATAAGAATCCGGTGCTGGTTCAGCTGCTGGGTATGTGCTCCACGCTGGCCATCACCACCAGCCTGTTCAACGGCATCGGCATGGGCCTGGCGGTCACCGCGATTCTGATCTGCTCCAACGTGCTGATTTCCGCCCTGCGGAATTTCATCCCCTCGCAGATCCGTATCGCGGCTTACATCACCATCATCGCGGGCTTCGTGACCATCGTTGACCTGGCGCTGCAGGCCTTTATCCCCGCGCTGAGCGCCTCTCTGGGTGTGTTCATCCCCTTGATCGTGGTGAACTGTATCGTTCTGGGCCGGGCGGAGGCCTTTGCCTCCAAGAATACCGTGGCGGCATCCGCCGTGGACGGCCTGTGCCAGGGCATCGGCTACACCTGCGCGCTGATCATTGTCTGCGTCATCCGGGAGCTGCTGGGCAAGGGCACCTTCGGCGGCGGCATCCTCAACGGCGGCGAGGGCATTCGCCTGATTCCCGCTCAGTTCCCCGCCATGCAGATGGTCATGCCTGTGGGCGGCTTCCTGGTGCTGGGCTTTGTCATCGCCGGTTCCCAGAAGCTCATGATGCATCTGGAGATGAAGATAAAGAAGAAGGAGGAGGCGAAATAATGCATCCGATTGTTCGAATAAATATCAGCGCCCTGCTGAGCCAGAACTTCATTCTTGTGAAATTCTACGGCATCTGCCCCTTCATGGGCGTTTCCAAGAAGATCGACACCGCTCTGGGCATGGGCATGGCCGTTACCTTCGTCATGGCGCTGGCCTCCGCGGCCTGCTACCTGATTAACCTGCTGCTGATTGCGCTGGGTCTTGAATATATGCAGACCGTGGCCTTCATTCTGGTCATCGCGGCGCTGGTGCAGGTTGTGGAAATGTTCCTGAAGAAGTTTGTCCCCGCCCTGTATAAAGCACTGGGCGTGTTCCTGCCCCTGATCACCACCAACTGCGCCGTGCTTGGCGTGGTGCTGGTGAATGTGCAGGAGGGCTACAACTTCCTGCTGAGCGTTGTTAACGGCGCTGCCGGCGGCCTGGGCTTTACACTGGCCATTGTCCTGTTCGCTTCCGTCCGGGAGCGGGTGGACAAGACCGACTGCCCGGAGTGCTTCAAGGGCTTCCCCATCGCGCTGATCGCCGCCGGTCTGCTGGCGCTGGCGTTTATGGGCTTCTCCGGCCTGAAGATTTTCTAAGGAGGCGCGGCGTATGGATATTTTAATTGCGATTGCGATTCTGGGCGGTCTGGGACTGGTCTTCGGACTGGTGCTGGCAGCTGCCTCTAAGGTTTTTTATGTGGAGACGGATCCCCGTCTGGATCAGCTGAACGAGTGCCTGCCCGGCGCCAACTGCGGCGGCTGCGGCTTTGCCGGCTGCGGCGCTTACGCCGAGGCAGTGCTGAAGGGCGAGGCTCCCGTGGGCAAGTGCGCCTCCGGCGGCAACGAGGCTGCCAAGGCCATGGCCGCCATTATGGGCGTTCAGGCTGAGGAAGTGACCCGGAAGGTGGCAATGGTCCGCTGCTCCGGTGCCCGAACCTTTGATGCCGAGGGCAACCTCACCAAGGGCGCCAAGATGAAGGCCCACTACGAGGGCTTCCACGACTGTCTGGCTGCCTCCAAGGTGGGCGGCAGCGGCCCCCTGTCCTGCAAGTTCGGCTGCCTGGGCTATGGCTCCTGCACCAGAGTTTGTAAGTACGGCGCTATCTCCGTGAAAAACGGTGTTGCCGTGGTGGACGAAGACCTGTGCGTTGGCTGTATGGCCTGCGCCCAGGTGTGCCCCAGAAAGGTCATCACCGCTGTAGAGCCTGACCGGAATGTGGTCATCGGCTGCAACTCTCTGGCAAAGGGCGCTGTCACCAACCGTGCCTGCACCATCGGCTGCATCGGCTGCGGCAAGTGCATGAAGACCTGCCCCAGCGGCGCCATCACCATCACCAACAACCTAGCCCAGATCGATTACAGCAAGTGCACCAACTGCGGCGAGTGCGCGAAGGTTTGCCCGAAGGGCCTGATCAAGGACTCCCGGGTGGAAGAGCTGGGCGACCCCAAGCCGGTCATTACCACGCCCGCGCAGTAAAGAACATCCCGGATAGGAGGGGTATAGGGAGGGTTAGGCCCCCTATACCCCTCCTTACAGATATAGAAAAAGAAATAAATATAGAAATAGATTCAGAAACAGAGCCGGGGCTTCGCCCCCCCCCTGCGAGGATCGGATCAAAACGAAATGTGCTTATCGGTTTTACGCAGCAAAAGGAGAACATTTCTGATTTAGGTGTCATTGCGAGGAGCGAAGCGACGTGGCAATCCGTTCTCCTTTTTTGAAAATTGAGTCATCCGAATGCGAAAGGGGATACGGATTGCCACGCCAGTGTGCGCACTGGCTCGCAATGACATTCTTAATCAGATAAAGCGCAATCATGCTGATAAGCACCAAATGAAAGCGCCGCCCGGTGGGAATCCTGCCGGGCGGCGATTTCTGGTGAAAAATGGCACAAAAAAACGAGGCATAAGCCTCGGAATTGTGGAAATTATTCATTGACAAAAAATGCGCGGGATGCTATAATGACTGTCCATACTGTGATACTATGCCTATCTGCGGTCTGCCCCTCTTACATGGTCATTTTAGCACAGGAATGGGCGGCTGTCAAGGAGCAAATTCATCAATTTTGACAACCGTGCCAAGCGTATCATAAGAAACACACAACTCGAAAGAAAGGCTGTGATGATCCATATGGCAATGGTCAAGGACGTAATGTTCGGCAAGACCATGCGTAAATCTTACGCGAAGTATGAAGAGATCCTGGAGATCCCCAATATGCTGAAGATCCAGAAGGACTCCTACCAATGGTTCCTGGATACCGGTCTGCGGGAGGTCTTCAAGGACGTAGGCGCCATTACCGACTTCTCCGGCAAGCTGGAGCTTTCCTTTCTGGATTACACCATGGAGGACAAGGCCAAGTACACCATTGAGGAGTGCAAGGAGCGGGACGCCACCTACGCCAAGCCCATCAAGGTGCGGGTTCGCCTGCGCAATACGGAGACCGGCGAAATCAAGGAACAGGAAATCTTCATGGGCGATTTCCCTGTCATGACCAATGGCGGCACCTTCGTGATCAACGGCGCGGAGCGCGTCATTATCACCCAGATCGTCCGCAGCCCCGGTATGTACTACGGTCACGAGGTGGACAAGGCTGACCAGCACACCTACACCGCTACGGTGATTCCCTACCGCGGCGCATGGCTGGAGTACGAAACCGACAACTCCGACGTGTTCTGGGTTCGTATCGACAAAAACCGCAAGCTGCCCATTACCTGCCTGATCCGCGCTCTGGGCGTGCAGACCGACGAACAGATCAAAGCCATGTTCGGCGAGGATGCCCGGATTCTGGCCACCATCGACAAGGACCCCTGCAAGACCAAGGAAGAATCTCTGCTGGAAATCTACCGCCGTCTGCGGCCCGGTGAGCCTCCCACGGTGGAGACCGCTACCGCCCATCTGGAGGGCCTGCTGTTTGACCCCCACCGCTACGATGTGAGCAAGGTGGGCCGCTACAAGTTCAACAAGAAGATGGACATCTGGAGCCGGCTGTCCGGTCAGGAAGCTGCCGAGCCCATCGCCGACCCCATGACCGGCGAGATTCTGGTCATGCCCGGCGAGTTCATTTCCCGCGCCCAGGCCCATGAGCTGAGCAAAAAGGGCGTCAACGAGGCCGTGGTCAAGGTGGGCGACAATAACGTCAAGGTCTTCTCCAACAACATGGTGGACATGGCGGGCTTCGTGGACTTTGACCCCAAGGACTACGGCATCACCGAGAAGGTCTACTTCCCCGTGCTGAAGGAAATGCTGGAATCCGTTCCCGCTGACGGCTGGAAGGACGCCATCGCCGAGCGCTTTACCGATCTGATTCCCAACCACATCATTGTGGACGACATCATGGCCTCCATCAACTACCTCAACTGCGTGGCCATGGGCATCGGCACCCCCGATGATATTGACCATCTAGGCAACCGCCGCCTGCGCTGCTTGAGCGCGCTGCTGCAC
>CAMGCA010000014.1 GCA_946011705.1 uncultured Clostridia bacterium
GCTGGGGGAGGCGCGGTGGCAGTGGGTCTGTGATTGCTCTGCTTTTTGGCGCTGTTGGCCTCGGCTTCGGCCACCATCTTGTCGCAGGTTTTCTGGGCGTTGATGACAGCGTCCTTCATGGAAGCTTCGTTCTTGCGGTATTCCTCCAGCTTACCCACCAGAACACGCATCTTGCTCTTGAGCAGGGCGTTTTCCTTGTACAGGGTAACATAGTCCTCGGTCAGAGGCTCCAGAAACTCATCGACCTGCTGCATATCGTAGCCGCCAAAGGTAGAGCGGCCGAAAGAAACCTGATCGATCTGCTGCGGTGTTAACATAGTGTATTTTCTCCTTCCATATACGTGATACCCCCAAATAACGGGGGGACAGCCCCAAAAACGGATTTTTACAGAATGACCGGACATCGGTCAGCCGGTAAAAATCCGCCTGAGGGACGAAACATCAGATGTAGCTTTCCACTTCCGCCTGCAAGGTTTCCAGATCACCCACGATATCCATATTGTGGGGGCAGAACAGGTAGGCGGACTGGCCCGACTGCGCAATTTTCATTCCATCGCCGCCCCCCGCGTACACGCAGCCGGACAGGACATCCACCACCCGGCGGGCCATGGCCTTGTCTACGTTCTCCATGTTGACAATGACTGCCTTGTGGCTGCGCAGATCATCGGCGGCCTTGGAGGTGTCGTTGAAGCTGCCGGGACGGAACAGAACCACTTCCTGCTTGTTGGAGGCGCTGCTGTTCATATTCAGAACCTGACCGCCAAAACCGGCGCTGACAGCGTTGGAAGCGGCGGGGGCGGGAGTGAAGCCGTAATCGTCCTGCTCATCGGATTCCTCCTCGGCCACAGGGGTGGGTGCGGGGGTGTTCTTGGGGTGCTTTGGGGGGGGGGGGTTGTTACGCGTTATGTGTCTTTTCTTTTGTTTTCCTCCTGGCCAACGGGGGGGGGTGGGGGGGATGGGGGGGGGCTGCGGCGTGCAGGAGTCTCAGCGGGTTCCTCGTACTCGTCCGCGTAATCGTCGTCTTCGTCGTAATCGTCGTAATCGTCATCAGAGTAGGGCTGGGCAAATTTCTTTACATTATCCCATAAGCTCATTCTATGTATCCTCCTAAGTATATGCGCATCAGTTTGATGAAAGCTTGCTGTAGTCACGGGCGCCGAAAATAGCGGTGCCCACACGAATCATGGTACTGCCGCAGGCAATCGCGTCCATATAGTCATCGGACATACCCATCGATAAACAGTCCACTGTGACATTATCGTTGATTTTCTCCATGATGTCAACACTTAATTGGAACATTTTTTGAAAATATTGAAGATTTTCTCCCGGAAAAGTCGAAATTGGGGGGATTGCCATGAGTCCTTTCATACAAACGTTTGAAAATTCGCCAATTTTTTCCAGAATTGGCAGGATTTCTTCCGGACGGAAACCGGACTTGCTTTCCTCGTTTCCGATGTTCACTTCCAGCAAAATGTCCTGCCGGATGCCCTGACGGGCGGCCTCGGCATCGATGGCCCGCAGCAGCCGCTCCGAGTCAACGCTCTGGATGAGATCCACCTTGCCAACTACCTGTTTGACCTTGTTGGTCTGCAAATGGCCGATGAAATGCACCGGCGCCCCCGCGTAGGCGTTCTCAGCCAGCTTGGCGGTCAGTTCCTGTACCCGGTTTTCGCCGCAGCAGTCCACCCCGGCGGCAATGGCCTGCCGGACGGCATCGGCATCGTTCATTTTGGTGGCAGCGCAGAGCTTGATTTCTTTCGGATCCCGGCCGCAGGAACGGGCGGCGGCCTCCATCTGGGTGCGGATACGGGCAACGTTTTCAGCAATGGACATGGTAAAGTCTTCTTTCTTTTGTTTTTATTTCGTAGGGCGGAGTCATGACCCCGCCCTACTGTGGTCTGGGAAAAACAAAAGGCGGCGGAATGCTCCGTCGCCTTTTGCGTTACGCAGGAACTGCGGCTGCCTTCAGCGGCTTCATGGGTGCCAGAGTGGAGATGGCGTGCTTGTAGATCATCTGCTGTCTGCCATCCGTCGCCAGAACCTTCAAAATGGCATCCTGTAAATTGAGTGTTTCATTCATATGTATACCTTCTTTCTCATGATTGGCGTCTCGATACTCCCCATGGACGCCTCCCGATTGGGTATACACATCCTAACAGATTCTAGCTGTCAAAATCGTAAATAATTTGTCGAGCGGCAGTCAGAATTTCCTCATTTTTCTGCCCTGCCCGCCGGGTGAGCCAGTGCATGGCGGGATTCCGGCGGAACCAGGTCAGCTGCCGCTTGGCGTAGTGGCGGCTGGATTTCTTCACTTCCTCCGCCGCCTGTTCAATCGTTTCCTCGCCGTTCAGGGCATTTACGAACTCCTTGTAGCCAATGGCCTGCATGGCGGTGCATTTGGCGGGAATCCCACTGGCGAGAAGGCTTTGGATTTCCTGTACCAGACCCATTTCCAACATGATATCCACCCGGGCATCAATGCGGCGGTACAATTCCGCCCGATCCGCAAAGTCCAGACCCAGCCACACGGGGGCATATTTTGGCGGAATGGCCTGGGTTTTCCGGTTGTGTTCGGTGATGGTCTCGCCGGTTTCCAGATAGACCTCCAGCGCCCGGATGATGCGTTTTCGGTCGGACAGGTGAAGCCTTGCGGCGGCTTCCGGGGCAACGGAACGGAGCCAACTCAGCATGGCTTCCATGCCCTCGACATTGGCTTGGGCTTCCAGCTTTTCCCGTACACCGGTGGCGGGGAAGGGAGCGAAGGCGTTGCCCCGGATCAAGGAGTCCATATAAAGCCCGGTGCCCCCGGCAATGATGGCGGTTTTCCCCCGGGCAATGATATCATCCACAATGGGGGCCGCCATCTTGCAGTAGCGGCTGACGGAGAAATCCTCGTCCGGCTCCGCCACGTCGATCATGTGGTGGACGATACCCTGCATTTCTTCCAAAGTGGGCTTGGCGGTGCCGATGTCCATGCGGCGGTAGACCTGCATAGAATCGCAGGACACCACCTCGCCGTTCAATTCCTTTGCCAGCGCCACCGCCAGGGCGGTCTTCCCGGAGGCGGTAGGCCCGGCGATGCAGATAATCGGATTCATAGACGTTTGCGCTCCTTGTCCAAAATACGGATGAGTCTGGGGCGGTTGTAGCGCTGCAATATGGCGAAACAGCCGTCAAACAGGGCAGCCAGCGTGGAGGTCAGCCAAAACACCCAGGCAGCGCCAAAGACAGGAATCGCCAGAACCGGCAAAAAGCTCAGAAGCATGATCCATTCGTGAACCGCTTCGGAACAGCAGCAGGTGTGGATAATTTCTTCCAGAGAGTGCTTTTTCAGGTCAAAGGACTCCGGCGAATAGGTGGGCATATACGTTTTCCATTGTTTTACCCGAAGCATCCCATAGAGCTTTTCTTCAAACCGTTTCTGACAAAACCATTTCCCGTTCTCTGCCCCCTCGTGCACGAGGCGAGGAACGATGGCCCCCACCAGCAGCCGCATGGCAAAGTGGTAGAAAACAGTTCCAAAGCTGATGGTCAGCGATTCCAGAATCCCTGACGGAAATAAGCGGTAGAGTAGATATGTCAGCAGCGCCAAACAGCCGCTCAATAAGGCTGAGGCTTTCAGCTTCCAGGCAAAATCGTGCTTCATCGCCTTCATTTATACCCTCTTAAACTGCTTTTCCAGCTGCTTTTTGCTCAAACTCACGCAAATGGGCCGACCGTGGGGGCAGTATTTCAGATCTTCCCTTGCCATGACCGCCTGCGCAACCGCCAGCAGCTCCTTTTCATCATTTTTCCAGCCCGCCTTAATGGCGGCTTTGCAGGCCACGGTGTGAAGCAAGGTATCCCGCACGGTATCCTTGGTCTCCCGGCGTCCGTTCAGCAGGTCGTCAGCCAGCGTCTCTATCGCTTCCGCAGCGGCTTCCGGGCTTAAATCCATGGGAATCTGCCGCAGAAGCAGGGTGTTTTCCCCGAATTCCTCAATTTCAAAGCCCAGTTCTTCCAGTAGTTTGGTATTGTTCAGCAGCTCTCCCGCAGCGGCGGGATTCAGCCGGACGGGGATGGGCTGCAATAGGCTCTGAGCGGAAATGGATTCTGGATTGGCTTTCAGCTTTTCAAAGAGAATCCGTTCGTGGGCGGCGTGCTTGTCGATGAGGAAGGCGTCCTCCCCCTGCTCCACCAGAATGTAGGTATTGTACAGCTCGCCCACCATGCGCCAGGGGATTTCCGGGGGCATTTCCAATGCGGTCTGCTCCATCAAAGGCTCCTCCGGGGGAACTGTCGCGGCAGGCTGAGGGGGTGCTTTAGGTTCCGGCTTCTCCTCATGGAGCTGGGGCAGCATCACGAACTCCCGCAGGGGCATATTGTCGGCTTTGGGTATGTTCCGGGCTGCTGCTGCCGGGGGGGGGTGTTTTGGCTTCGGGGCGTCCTGCAAAGCGGCAGAGAAGGTTTTGTATTCCTCCGCGGACATGGCTCGGAAGAAAGGCTCTTTTTTAGGCGCCGGTTTGGGTACGGCGGCGGGGGCAAGCCCCCGCCCTACAGCAGAAGGGGGAGGGGACACGGGTGCAGGCGGCATGGGGGCATCGCTCCCAGTGGATTTGAATTGAACAGCAGGCCGGTCGGGCTTCTTATTCAGCGCGCCGAGAACCCCGTAATGTACGCAGTCGAAAACCGCCTTTTCCGACAGGAATTTCACCTCGGTCTTTGCCGGGTGGACATTTACGTCCACGGCGCTGGCGGGCAGCCGCAGATGGAGGACACAGGCGGGAAATTTGCCCACCATAATCTGATTGCGGTAGGCTTCCTCCAAGGCGGCAATCAGCAGCTTGGATTTCACCGGCCGATCGTTGACAAAAAAGGTCTGTAAGCTTCTGCTGGGCCGGGCGTCGGTGGGCAGGGAAACATATCCCGTCAGGGTATAGCCCTCCCAGCGGCTTTCCACGCTGACCATTTTGGCGCAGTCCCGGCCGTAGACACAGTACATGGCGGCCTGCAAGCCTCCTGTGCCGGGGGTGGACAGCACCTGCTTGCCGTACCGGATAAACTGGAAGGCAACCTCCGGGTGGGCAAGGGCCTGCAGCTGCACCGCGGCGGCTACACGGCTCCCTTCCACGGTGTCGGATTTCATGAATTTCATCCGGGCGGGGGTGTTGAAGAACATATCTCTGACTAAGATCGTGGTTCCGTCGGGACAGCCGGCTTCCGCTTCCTCGGTGATCTGGCCCGCTTCCAGATGAAGCTTCACGCCGCTCAGGCTTCCGGCGGTCTTGGTCATCAGGTCTATGCGGCTGACGGAGGCGATGGCTGCCAGGGCCTCACCCCGGAAACCCAGGCTTGCGATGGCGGCCAGATCCTCTTCCGTGCGCAGCTTGGAGGTGGCGTGTCGCAGAAAGGCTGTTCGTGCATCTTCGGGAGACATTCCGCAGCCGTTGTCCGTGACCCGCAGAAAGGTCATGCCGCCGTCCCGGATTTCGATGGTGACCTTGGAAGCCCCCGCGTCCACGGCGTTTTCCAGCAGCTCCTTGACGGCGCTGGCGGGCCGCTCCACCACCTCGCCGGCAGCAATCAGGTTGGCCACATGGGGGGATAATTGTTGAATTTTGGGCATAAAATCACCTCCATGAGGTCAGAGTAATGAAATTCACCGTGGCATGAATGGCAATAGGGGCAAAAATGGTATCGGCCTTGGTGTAGCTCCAGGCCAGGCACAGCCCGGCGGGCAGGTATTGCAGCACTGCCATGAGGATTTCCAGGGGCGTGTACTGCCTGACGTAGCCCAGAATGTGGATCAGTGCAAAGGCCAGCATGGACACGATGTAGGCACACCAGTGGGACTTTCCGTAGAGGTTTCGGAAAATCAGCCCCCGGAAGACGCATTCCTCCACGGTTGGCACCAGCAGCACTGTGCCGATAAACACCAGCAGCCGGCTGTCCTGCCCCATTGTGGCAATGGCGGAATCGTTGTAGTTGGAAAATCCCGGCACCAGCAGGCCGATGACCCGGTCGGTCACCAACATACAGGCGTAGTAGGCCGCCAGCCCCAGAATCACCGCCTGACACAGGTAGGCGGGATGCCGGACTGCCTGATTGGCAGCACCGGCAAGAAAATCGTGGAAAATCAGCAGTACCGCGATGAAATTGATGGTATAGAATATGAAATTCAGTTCCGCTTCCCGCAGCGGGGCGGACAGCTGATCATTCAGCATGGTCAGCAGCTCCGGCAGCAGCAGAAGCTGGAAGGCAAGGTAACAAAACCCGCACACAGTCTCCTGAGAATTAGGACAGGAGCGGGCAGAAACAGACTTTCTCATAGTTAATCCAGCAGCTTTTTCAGCTTGTATAGTTCGTTCATGGCTTCAATGGGGGTCAGGGTTTCCACGGTGATAGCGGACAGGGCGGCGATCACCTGCTGGCCCGTTAAATCCAGCATACTTACCTGATCCGACCGTTCCTTCACAGCGGCGGGGACGGGGGCAGAACCCTCGGCTTCCAGCTCCGCGAGGATTTCTCTTGCCCGGCTGATGACCACGTTGGGGATGCCCGCCAGCTTGGCGACTTCAATTCCGTAGCTGTCGTCCGCCGCGCCGGGGACGATTTTCCGCAGAAAAATCATCTGTTCCCCCCGCTTTTTTACGGCAATGTTGTAGTTTTTTACGTTGGGAAGCTTTTCTTCCATGGTGGACAGCTCATGGTAGTGGGTGGCGAACAGAGTCTTCGCCCCCAGCCGCCGGGGGTTGGCGGCGTATTCCAGCACCGCCCGGGCAATGGCCATGCCGTCGTAGGTGGAGGTGCCCCGGCCGATTTCGTCCAGAATCAGCAGGGAACGGGAGGTGGCGTATTTCAAAATCGTGGCAACCTCCGCCATCTCCACCATGAAGGTGGACTGGCCGGAAGCCAGATCGTCGCTGGCGCCGATACGGGTGAATACCCGATCCACAAGACCAATTTTCGCGGCTCTGGCCGGGACAAAGGAGCCCATCTGGGCCATGAGCACGATGAGAGCAACCTGCCGCATATAGGTGGATTTACCGGCCATATTGGGGCCGGTGATGATGGCAACCTGATTGTCCTCACTGCCCAGATTCGTGTCGTTGGGCACAAACAGGGTGTCTTTGAGAACCGCTTCCACCACGGGATGCCGTCCATCGGTGATGGAAATTTCCCGCCCCAGCGTGATTTCCGGGCGGCAGTAGCCCCGCTGCACTGCCACGGCGGCCAGGGAGCACAGCACATCGGCGGCAGCTACCGCCTGAGCAGTCAGCTGCACCCGGGCCGCCTGCTGGGCCAGGTGCTCCCGGAGCTTGGTGAAAATCTGGTATTCCAGGGCGGTGAGCCGATCCTTAGCGGTGAGAACCTGATTCTCCAGTTCTTTGAGTTCCTGGGTGATGTAGCGCTCGCAATTGGCAAGGGTCTGCTTGCGGATGTAGGTGTCCGGCACCTGATCCATAAAGGATTTGGATACCTCAATATAATAACCAAATACCCGGTTAAAGCCAACTTTTAGTGTGCGGATACCGGTTTTCTCCCGTTCGCTGGCCTCGATGGCGGCAATGGTGCCGCTGCCGCCCTCCATGATGTCCCGGAGACGGTCGGCTTCCGCATCCGCGCCCTTGCGGATGATACCGCCTTCCCGGACAGTCAGGGGAGGGTCATCCACGATGGTGCTTTCAATGAGATCGGCGCAGTCAGTGAGGGGGTCGATGGCCTGTTCCAGTTTCTGAAGCAGGGGAGCGCCGCAGCTCTGCAGCTGCCGCTTCACCTCCGGCAGGGCACGGAAGCCCCGGGCAAGGCCTAATAGATCCCGGCAGTTGACGGTGCCGGTGACGATTCTTGTCATGACCCGCTCTAAGTCGGTCACATCCCGCAGGGCTTCTTCCAGTTCCCCACGGAGAATCACGTTGTCCACCAAATCCTCCACCGCGGCGTGGCGGCGGGTGATTTCCACGGGGTCAAGGAGCGGCTTTTCTAACCAAGAGCGCAGCAGCCGCCCGCCCATGGCGGTGTGGGTCTTATCGAGAACCCACAGGAGCGTCCCTTTTTTCTCCTTGGAACGCATGGTTTCCGTCAGTTCCAGATTCCGCCGGGCGTCCAAATCCAGCTCCATGAATTTGCCGGTGCTGTAGTATTGCAGCTGGCGGATGTGGGCAAGGTCATTTTTTTGCAGGGTCAAAAGCGTTTGCAGCAGGGCGCCGCTGGCAATGATCGCGGCGGGCATTCCCGCCAGCCCCAGCTGGGCAAGACTCTGAGAAAAGTGGATTTCCAGCAGTTCTTCGCACTTTTCCAGGGTAAAAAGTTCCACTTTTCCCTCATCTACGCAGCAGCTTAACCGTCGGAACAGAGCGTCCTCTATTGGTTCGCAATCCACATTGCTGCCATAGCGCAGCACCTCGCTGGGAGAGAAACGGCCCAATTCCGAAGCTACATTTTGCGCGTCGGCACAGACCGTGGCAAAAAACGCGCCGGTGGACACATCGCAGAAGGCAAGGCCAAACTTGCCGCCCTCGCCGTAGACGCAGCCCATGTAGTTGTTCTTGTTTTCGTCCAGCATACAGCTTTCCGTCACGGTGCCGGGGGTAACGATGCGGGTGATATCCCGCTCCACCAGACCCTTCGCCAGGGCCGGATCTTCCATCTGCTCGCAGATGGCGACTTTATAGCCCTTCTGCACCAGCCGGGCGATGTAGGAATCCACGCTGTGGTAGGGCACGCCGCACATGGGGGTCTGCTCCTCCTTGGGCTTGCTGCGGTCCCGGCTGGTGAGAGTCAGGTCCAGCTCCCGGGCAGCCAGCTTGGCGTCCTCGTTGAACATTTCGTAGAAGTCGCCCAGACGGAAAAACAGGATGCAGTCCTGATTCTGTTCTTTGATTTGCTGATACTGCCGCTGCATGGGCGTCAGTTCCTTTTCAGGCTTTGCCATAAATCCATTCCTTTTCTCTTACTCTTGGGAATCTCTGAATAAATCGTCTGCGGCTGAGCAGCGTATCTTTTGCTTCCCCGGTGCAGTATGAAAAACAGGAAATACATACAGTATTCCTCTGTTTTTCATACTTTCCGGGAAAACAAAATCTATCGCTGTCAGCTCTTGCCGATTTAATCAGAGCTTCCCTTGATATACCACTTCAAAATATTCGCAGACGCATTCCATGTCTTCGTTAAATTCGATTCCCGCGTCCTCCCGGCATTCCCGGGTGAAGACCTCCCGGTGGGCATCCTTCCAATATTTCAGGGACTTGTCACCCTCGCCCTCGATGAAGGCATATTCCTCGGAAATATCCCGGAATTTGGTGATCTCGATGTTGATGATTCGGGTAATGCAGTGGGGCAGGCCCTTGCTGTCCAGAATCACGGAATACTGCCCCACCTTCGGCAGCGGCTCCTGTTCCAGTTCATACAGACAGCGCAGTCCCGTGGTGGCCCGCTTGTCGCCCCGGAGCAGAGCGGCCAGTATCTCATCCGCTGCTTCGGGATAACCATAATAATAGGCGTCGTATTCGGGAATATCCAGCCCGGATTCCCGGACAAAGTGGTCAATGGCATCCTCCGCCGTCAGGCTCCAGGTGGTAGCTCCGGTGATGGTGAGATAGCGGTAGGTGCCGATCAGGTCATCACTGCCGGCACAGCGCACCAGTCGCCCGCCCTCCGTCCGGGCGGTGAGCATATCCTTGTCCCGTCCGTCCACCAGGCAGCGCATTGTTTTTCCAATGTAATTGTTATGAATTTCCTCGGAAATGGCGTTCTGCACTGCGCACAGCCGATCAAACCGGCGATTTTTCTCCTCCTTGGGGGTGGGGTCGTCCATGGAAGCGGCAGGGGTGCCGGGACGGGGGGAGAAGATGAAGGTGAACAGGCTGTCGTAGTGTACCTGCTGGATAAGGGAAATGGTCTCCTCAAATTCCTCCTCCGTCTCGCCGGGGAAGCCCACGATGACGTCGGAGGTCAGAACCAAGTCTGGCATGACTTTTTTCGCGTAAGCTACCTTACTTAAATAGGTCTCCCGGTCATAGTGGCGGTTCATAGCCTTCAGCACCCGGCTGGAGCCGGACTGGAAGGGCAGGTGCAGCTGCTTGGCGATTTTGGGGTACTTCGCCATGGTGTCGAAGAGCTTTTCCGACGCGTCTCTGGGATGACTGGTCATGAAGCGGATGAGGAAATCCCCGGGAATCTGGGCGATAGCTTCCAGCAGGTCGGCAAAATCCTTCCCCTGGGGCAGGTCTTTTCCATAGGAGTTGACGTTCTGACCAAGCAATGTGATTTCCTTTGCGCCGCCCTCAATCAGACAGCGGCACTCGGCGAGAATATCCTCAAATTTCCGGCTGCGCTCCCGGCCCCGGACGTAGGGCACGATGCAGTAGGTGCAGAAATTGTTGCAGCCGTACATGATGGACACCCACGCCTTTAATTTGGAGTCCCGTACCTGCGGGATACCCTCGGCAATGGAGCCGGGCTCGTCGGTGATGAAGAACTGCCGCTTTTTGCCGCTGAGCACGTTCCACAGAATTTCCGGGAACTGCCACAGGTGGTGGGTGGAGAAGACCCCGTCCACATGGGGGTAGCTCTTTTTAATGCGGTCGGAGACCTTGGTTTCGCCAGCCATGCAGCCGCACAGGAAGATTTTCTGCTCCGGGTGGCGGCGCTTGGTGTGGGTCAGGGCGCCGAGATTGCCGAAAACCCGCTGTTCCGCGTGCTCCCGGATGGCGCAGGTGTTCATAATGACCACATCCGCTCCCTCTGCCTCGCTGCCCATGGCGTAGCCGCTCTGGGTAAGGTAGCCCCGGAGCTTTTCGGAGTCGGCCTCGTTCTGCTGACAGCCGTAGGTCTCCACATAGGCTATGGGAGTGATGCCTTTTTCCTGCCAGTAGGCGGCGATTTTATCACAGCAGGCAAACTGGATATCCAGCTGATCCTGAGAAATCACGGTGGTTTTGGTATTCATAAGCGGCTCCTTTGCGGATAATATCTCAACTATAAATAATCCCATTTTTCGGTGGAGGTTGCAAGTGCGCACATGAGGAAAATACGGATTCCCGGGAGCGGGTGCCGAGATGAATTCCCCGTTTGCCGACACAAGAAACGGCCTTGGGGGCCCCGGCAGTGAGCGGCGATTCCTGGCGGGGGTTCTGAGTATGTATGCTGACAGCCGGGGATTCACAACGCGTTCGCAGGCGGCCCGCTGGAAAAAACTTCCGAAAAGTCGGTTGTCCGTATAGAGGCAACAGTCATTTGCTTTGCCTCGGCTGTCCTTGTCTTTCCTCTTGTTATGTGATAGAATGAAGCCGAACAGACCCGCGAATCAGAATGCGAGGAGGAATAGAAATGCCTTCATTATTGCGATCCACATTAAATACCCGACCGTTACCAACCGGAGATATGCGTTTCATCAGAAGCGATTGCCCTGAAAAACTGACGGACGAAGAAGTGGAATGGCTGCTGCAAAACCATGTTACCACGGTTGTAGACCTGCGGGAAAAGAAAGAATATGAGCGAAAACCCTGCCGCCTCGAAACAGAAGCGGGCTTCACATTTTATCATTTGCCGGTCACCGGCGGAGGCGACACACCCAAGTCGCCCGAGGAAGTAGCGTCTGTTTATCTGGGAATGCTGGATACACAGATGGACAGGATTATTCAAACGATTCTGGACGCGAAAAGCAATGTTCTGTATTTCTGCGGAGCGGGAAAAGACAGGACAGGCGTTGTGTCAGCAATCATTCTGAAGAAGCTGGGGTTCGACGACCAGACCATTCTTGATGATTATATGAAAACGAAAGAGAATTTGCTTGACTTTCTGACAAATTATGTTCAAGAACATCCGCAAGTGGATATAAATACCATTTTGCCAAACGAGAATAATATCAAAAAGGTTTTGGATGCCCTTTCACGCGTTTGAGGGTGCGCTTCGATATTGGGCAGCCCCCGTACGCGCACGATATGGCAAAAGGCGTGACCACCATCGTCACGCCTTTGCCTGTATGAATCAAAAGGGCAGCTTTTTATGCTTCCTCAACATATTGAAACCGTGGCCCGTGATAGCCGTCCCGGTCTACCACTTCCTCCCACATGGAAGCCGGCCGAACCCACAGGCCATGCTCAGCGTACAGGGCCCGGTAGACCACCATTTCCTCCATGGTCTCCGAGTGATGGGCAACCCCTATGACTTCGTAGTAATTTCCCTTAAAATGCCGGTATTTTCCGGGTTTGATTTCCATAGAATTACCTCCAAAAGAAACACGCCGGAGAATTTTCTCCGGCGTGTTATTGTATTAGCCGGTGGGCACGCTGCCACGGGTGGACAGCTCCAGCACCGCGTTGGTGTCAAACAGCCCGGAGAACATACTGGACTTGTGCTGCATATTCTCGCCGGTGACCATCAGACGATTCTGCCGGACGTAGGTGTCGTTGACCTCCGTGTAAGGTGTGGCATCATTGGAGATGTAGTAACGGAAGCCGCTGGAGTACATCACCTGGAACGCGTTGCTGCTGGCGCCGTACTCCGTCAGACGGCTGGCTCTGGCGAACACGAAGGTGTCCACTTGGCCAATGACGTTGACCACCTGAGAAGTCCAGCTCTGCAGATCCGCCTGAATCTGGGCAACACTGAGCTTGCCGTAGGCATCGTTTTTATAGGTGAAGCAGGCGATGGTGTAGCCCTTGTCCCGCAGGGCATTGGCAATCTCCTTGGCCCCGGCCACCTGCTCGTCGTAATACTGCTGACTGACGGTGCTGATGTAGGAGGTGTTGCAGCGGTAGCCGAAGACGCCTTCGTGGCCGGTGACGGCCAGAATGGCCCGGGCGCCCCGGTAGCAGAAGTCAGGATGCTCGGCGATGAAGTCCTCCAGAATGGGCACAAAGTCATAGTTGCCCACCAATGTCTGGCCGGAGGCGTCGATATACTCGGCCTTGATGTCGCCGTTTCCGTCGATGACCAGCTTGTTGGCGAAGCCGTCGCCCTTGGCGTCTGCCTTGTGGTCGCCGTCACTGTCCACCATGTACTCAAAGTAGTTGACCATGGTCTCGGTGAGCATCACGGGCTTCTTGCCTTCAGGCAGAAGAATGGAGTCCACCATGAACTTCTGATTGCCGTCCAGATCGGTGTTGGCGGCAATGAAGCTGCCAAAGTCCACCAGCACATAGCCGTTGGTGTACAGCTGGTTCAGAATCTTAGAGAATTCGCCGGTGGTGACGAAATTCTTGTTGTAGCTGCCACCCAGCTCCTCGTCCTGCTTGGCCCGGGTCATGTCCTCGATGAGAACGTGGAAGCTCAGGTTGGGAATCAGGGTGGGATCCTTGTATTCCACCAGAGAATTCTTGGCGGTCTCATACTCGGCCCGTTTAGCGGCGACCTCCGGGTGCTGGGTCAGGTCGCCGATGGATTCCAGCTTTTCGATGGCCTTGTCGTAATCGTAGCCGGCGCCCAGCGCCTCGGCTTCCGCCATGACCTGCTCGCCCTGGGCGGCAAGCTGCTGTGCGTGGGAGATGGAAGCGTCCAGCTGGCTCTGCTGGTTCTGCTTGTTAATCTGGTGCCGCTCGATGACGTTAGATACGGAACCGAGAACGAAGGTCAGCACAAGAATCAGGCACACGCAGACCGTCAGCGGAGGCAGATATACCTCCTTGAAAATCTGGGAGCGGCTCTTTCTTCTGCGGCGGCGGGGATTGTTCGGGTCCACCGGTTCCTCCCGCTGCTCCTTGTGGAGCACGGGGCCAAAGTAAAGGTCGAAGAATTTGGTAAAAATATTGGGGGTTTTCAGCTTGGGAAGCTTGGGCATTTTCGGCATTTTTATGGGCTTGCGGGGCTTCTTCTCCTTCCGGGGAGCCTCGTCTTCGGCCTCCTCGTCATAGGATTCATCGTACGCGCCTTCAAATTCGGCGGGAGCTTCCTCATCGTACGCGGGCTCCTCGCCATAGTCTTCCTCGCCCTCATACTGCTCAGGCGCCGTATCCTCCGGCTCCTGAGCATCCTCCTGCCAGCTGTCCTGCTCCGGTTCCTGCCAACTCTGCTCCGCCTGAGGTGCCTCTTCCTCGCCCATATTCAGAAAATCGTCCAGATTGCCGTCCAGATCAAAGTCATCCTCCTGGGACTGTTTATCCTTGGGGGACAGGCCCAGCTCCTCGTCGGAGAATTCGTCCATATTCACGCTATCGTCAAACGCCTCATCGCCCGCGAAGGACTTGGCGTCAAAGCCGTAAGCTTCATCGAAATCGAAATCGATGTCAAAATCTTTCTTAGCCATTGGTGCATCCCTACCTTCATGGTATAATCAACGATATTCTACCATCGACAGATGAAAAAAGCAAGAACATTTGGCGCAAATGCAAAAAAAACCAGCCCTGCCGGGGATGGTTCCCACAGCAAACTTGCAAACCTGGGAAAACTGTGCTATGATTTCGGAAAAGGGCGTTCCGCGCTGAAAAGGAAGGATATTATGGAGAAAATCACCAGCTTTACCATTGACCACATCAAGCTCCGGCCCGGGCTGTATGTGTCCCGGAAGGACCGTGTGGGGGCGGAAACCGTCACCACCTTTGACCTGCGGCTGACGAATCCCAACGAAGAGCCGGTCATGAACACCGCCGAGGTCCACACCATCGAGCATCTGGGGGCCACTTACCTGCGAAATGAGCCGCAGTGGAAGGACCGGGTTTTGTACTTTGGCCCCATGGGCTGCCGGACGGGCTTTTACCTGCTGCTGGCCGGGGACTATGAGTCCAAAGAAATTGTGCCGCTGGTGCTGGACTGCTTCCGCTTCATCCGGGACTACCGGGGTCAGGTGCCCGGGGCCTGCGCAAAAGACTGCGGAAATTACCTGGACATGAATCTGCCCATGGCCAACTACTGGGGCGGGAGATACGCGGAGTTGCTGGAACAGATTGACGAAACCAGACTGGTTTACCCGGAGTAAGGAGAGAAAAATGACAAAACTCGGCATTATCGGCGCCATGCAGGTGGAAGTGGAGATTCTGCTGGGCCGGATGGAAAACAAAACCACCCGCACCGTGGCGGGCAGCGAATTTTATGAGGGAACGCTGGAAGGGCTGCCTGCGGTGGTGGTGCAGTGCGGCGTGGGCAAGGTTAACGCGGCTCTGTGCGCCCAGATTCTGAGCAGCTGCTTTGGTGTGACCCATTTGGTAAACACGGGCATCGCGGGCTCCCTGTGTGCCCAGCTGGATATCGGCGATCTGGTGGTGAGCCAGGACGCCATGTATCACGATTTTGACTGCGTGCATTTCGGCTATCCCTTCGGACGGGTGCCCGGCATGGATGTGACCGCGTTTCCGGCGGACGAGACTTTGGCGGCCTACGCCTTTGCCGCGGCGGAGGCTGTGAACCCCGGCCACACCCGCATGGGCCGGATTGCCAGCGGCGACAAATTCGTGGCGGAGAAAACCGTGAAGGACGCCATCATCGCCTCCACCCAGGGCCTGTGCACCGAGATGGAGGGCGCTGCCATCGCCCAGACGGCCTATCGCAACGGCGTGCCCTTCGTGATTCTGCGGGCCATCTCCGACAAGGCCGACGACAGTGCCCGGATGGACTATCCCACCTTTGAACGCATTGCTGCCCACCGCTGCGCGGAGGTCACCTGCCGGCTGGCGAAGCATCTTGCGGAGGATACGGTAAATGCCTGATCTGCGGAACCGGAGCTGGATTTCCCGGCTGTGCAACGGCGGGCTGCTGCTGATTGCCTGCCTGGCCTGCGGCATTCTGCTGGGGCTGAACGTTGCCTACAATGTGGTCATCACCGAAGCCTGGAAGGAGCAGGTGGTGATTCTGCCCGGGGCGGCCCGGGGGATGGGTCTGCTGGCTGTGACAAATCTTCTCACCATCGGGGCGGGCCTTCTGCCCCAAAAACCCAGAGCGGGGGAGAA
>CAMGCA010000015.1 GCA_946011705.1 uncultured Clostridia bacterium
CCCGGAAAGCCCCACTGGTTTACGACACCGGATGGAATTGTAATCGAGCTGATGGCATGAGACGCGGCATCTGATCCGGGGAAGCGATAGGCAAACCGCCTGCGGCTGAACAGGCCACCCCATCACTGTCCCAGGCGCAGCGGATGAAAAAACTGAGCCAGAGCGGAGAACTAAATGAGGATGACATGCTCCAAGAAATCGGCCATGTAATAGGGACTATTCGTTTATTCTTCCTTAAGCGCAAACATTTCTTTACATATCTTCTTGCCGCACGCTGTTCTGAAGATATTCTGATAGGCACTCAGAGCAGCCTTATCGGGCAAATTATCCTCCATAATATTTACGAGGAAATCGGCTTCAACAAGAATTTGATAATCGATTCCGTCAATACTATCGTATGTATGATGGTGCGCAATCAGATATTGAACTCTCTGAGATACTTCCTCCGCAAAGCCCAATTCACCAAGCAGTTTTTTCGCGATGGCAGGCCCCTCTATTTCCTGCAGCTTGCCATTGCAGTTCCCATACTTCTGCTCACAGATGTGGATGCCAATATCGTGGGTTAGGGCGGCAGCTTCCAAAATGAACAGAGTTTTCGGATCGACGCCTTCCGTTTCAGCAATCAGCTTTGCATAGCTGTGAACCTTACAAAAGTGCTGGATTCGTTTTGCGTCACCACGATACAGCTCTATCATTGCCAAATGCAGTTTATTTATCATTTTCATCTATCCTTTCCGGCTCAAATTTGTTTCCTGTAAAAGCGGTTCATTGTACTGTATTCACTAGCTGGCTCCTTTTGGCGCTGATTGATGCAGAGTGCAAATCCTGATGTGTCGGTTTTTGGCTATGATTGCTCTTGACACACAATTCAGTTGAGCTGAAAGTCAAACGATACGGCTACGAGGATTCCTTGTCTGGTGTCAGCACCCGGAACCGGGAGCCGCTGCAATCAATCCGCCCGGCCTTTTTCAGCTTGCTGATCTCCGCCGACATGGCGCTGCGCTCCACTCCCAGATAGTCCGCCAACGCCTGCCGGTCATAGGGAATCACAAATTCCGCGCTGCTCTACTGCTTGGCCTGCTCCAGCAGAAATTCCATCAGCTTTCCTGGGTGGTTTTCTGGGACATACAACGGATTTTTGAGGTAAGCATCAGATTTTTCTGGGCAATGCCCTTCAGAAGATTACGCACCAGACGGCTGTGGAAGGGGCAGGCGTTGGAGCAGCCCGTCAGCACCCGTTTGCAGTCCAGCAGCAGCACAGTGCTGTTCTGCAAGGCAATGACGCTCACCGGCAGCGTTTCCACATCCGCGCAGGCAAAGGCTTCCGCAAACAGCCCGCCGGGGGAGACCACTGTCAGTACGCTTCGGTTCCCATAATAGTCCGTCCGGACGATCTGCACCTGGCCGGACAGCACCACGCCCACAAATTCCGCGGGATCGCCCTCCAGAAACACCGGATTGCCTTTGGCAATGCCGGTGATTTTTCCGCCCAAACAGCTTAACATCTGCCCCAGCTCCTGCCGGGAAATTCCGAAAAACAGGGGACATTGGGACAAAATATCAAAATATTCTTCCATGAACGGCTCCTTTGTTGGAAATCCAATATACAGTTTGCTATAAGTATAGTAAATTGTAGCTGTAAAGTCAAGGAACTCTCTGCTTCGGAGGGCTCCGGTCAACAGGAGGAATGATTATGATTCGCAGAATTATTGAAATTGATCAGCAGAAGTGTAATGGCTGCGGCGCCTGTGCTGCGGCCTGCCACGAGGGCGCTATCGCCATGGTGGAGGGCAAGGCGCGGCTTATGCGGGACGACTACTGTGACGGCCTTGGGGACTGTCTGCCCGCCTGCCCCGCGGGCGCCATCTCCTTTGTGGAGCGGGAAGCGGCTGCTTATGATGAAGCTGCCGTTCTGGCGGCAAAGGCAGAGAAGAAAGAAAAACTGCCCTGCGGCTGCCCCGGCACTGCCGCCAAAGCCATCCACCGGACGCAGGAGCCTGCTGTCTGCGACGCACCGAGTTCCCAGCTGCGCCAGTGGCCTGTGCAGATCAAGCTGGCTCCCGTGAATGCGCCTTGGTTTGACGGGGCGAAGCTGCTGATCGCTGCTGACTGCACCGCCTATGCCTATGCCAATTTCCACCAGGACTTCATCAAGGGACGGATCACGCTGGTGGGCTGCCCCAAGCTGGACAGCGTGGATTATTCCGAGAAATTAACAGATATTCTCAAAAACAACGACATCCGCAGCATCACCGTGGCGCGCATGGAGGTGCCCTGCTGCGGCGGCATCGAGAATGCCGTGAAAAAAGCGCTTCAGAACAGCGGCAGGCTGATTCCCTGGAATGTGGTCACCATTTCCACAGGCGGCAGGATTCTGGACAGAGTATAAAATTAGGGCAACACCGCTTAGGTGGGAGCTGCGGGCTTCGGCGGATCTTTTGCCCCAATCGTGCAGTATGAAAAATGGGAAATACATCCAGTATTCCCGCATTTTCCACACTTTCGCTTGGGTCAAAATACTGGCCGAATCTCCTTGTCCCATTATGCGGTGTTGCCCTAAATCGTTCCCCTAATTGTAGCGAAGAGGGGATGGAATGTCAATGCCCGCATCTTGTTTGCTTATGGTAAAATGCGCAAAAATCAATTTATCCTTTTGCGATTTTCGCCGATACGGCCGGAGCCGCTTGACAATCCATTCACAGCGAAATATAATGTATTTGTATCACTAACAAATACATATAAAGAGGTGATGCGCGGAATTATGGATACGAAATTTTCCGTTGCGGTGCATATTCTGATCCTGATCTCGGAATCTCCGCCCCCAATCAATTCGGATCAGATTGCAATGAGCGTCGGCACCAACGCCAGCTATGTTCGCAAGATACTTGCATTACTGAAAAAGGCCGGGATCGTCCATGGCCACCAGGGAATCAGCGGTTATTCTCTGCTGTTTGCCCCGAAGCGGCTGACGCTGCTGCAAATTTATCAGGCGGTTATGGAGCAGCCGAAGCCCCATCTTCTGGACGTTCACCAGAACCCCAGCGACCGGTGTATCGTTGGCCAACATATCAGGACGGTGCTGACCGGTATGTTTGCCGATGTGGAGGACACCTTTGCCCGCTCCCTTTCGGACAAAACCCTGGCCGACTGCATCGCTGATATCCGTAAAAGAATGGAATAACAGGAGTAAATATTCATGAACATTATAGAAATTGTTTTCAGCCCCACAGGAGGAACAGAGAGGGGTGCCCGCCAGATTAGCGGACAGTGGGGAAAAACCGCTGTCAAAATCGATCTGAGCGATGCCAAAACCGATTTTTCCAAGTGTGTGATCAACGAAGAAGATCAGGTGCTGATTGCCATGCCTTCCTTCGGAGGACGGGCGCCCGCTGTGGCAATGGAGCGTTTGAAGCAGATTGCAGGCAACGGCGCCAGATGCACCCTGGTCTGTGTGTACGGAAATCGGGCGTATGAGGATACCCTGGTAGAAATGGAGGACGCCGCGAAGGAATGCGGGTTCCGGGTCATTGCCGCCGTTGCTGCCGTAGCGGAACACTCCATCCTGCCCCAGTATGCCACCGACAGACCGGATGAAACCGACAAGGCGCAGCTTGCGGACTTTGCCGCTCAGATTGCGGGCAAGGACAGTGAACTGACTTCTCTTCCCGGAAACCGTCCCTACAAAAAGAGCGGCGGCGCGGGGCTTGTTCCGAAGCCCACCAAAGACTGTGTAAAATGTGGTTTGTGCGCGGAAAAATGCCCCGTGCAGGCCATTGATCCGGCAAGCTTTGCGGCAGATTCCAAGCTGTGCATCGGCTGTATGCGCTGTGTCAAGCAGTGCCCCAAAGATGCCAGAAAGGTCAACGGCTTGATGGTTTCCATTGCGGGTATGGCAATCAAAAAAGCCTGTTCTGTGAGAAAAGAAAATGAGCTGTATCTGTGAGATGGGTATGAAAACCGGCATTGTGGATGTGGGCGGTGGAATGCGGGGAATTTACGCTGCTGGTGTACTGGACTACTGCATGGATCAGGGGATTCACTTCGATCTGGGCATCGGCGTTTCGGCGGGCAGCGCCAATCTGGCTTCCTATGGGGCCGGGCAGAGAGGCCGCAATTATCAATTCTATACCGAATACGCTTTCCGAAAGCAGTACATGAGTCTGGGCAATTTTGTGGAACGAAAATCCTATGTGGATTTGGACTATGTCTATGGCACGCTGAGCTGTGCCGACGGGGAGAATCCGCTGGATTACGCCGCCCTGCGGGACAATCCCATGGCGTTCTATGTGGTGGCTACGGATGCGGAAACCGGGCAGGCACGCTATTTTGACAAGTCCCATATCCATCAGGATGATTACAGCATTATGAAAGCGTCCTCCGCAATCCCCTTTGTCTGCAAGCCCTATACCGTTGGGGGCACCGCTTATTACGACGGCGCGTTGAGTGACCCGGTGCCCGTTGAAAAAGCGTTTCAGCTGGGCTGCGACCGGGTGGTTCTGATTCTGACCAAGCCGGAGCATCTTCTGCGCACCCCCAAAAAGGACGAGAAGCTGGCCGCCTGTATCCGTCACGCCCACCCAGCCGCCGCTGAGAAGCTATGCCAGCGGGCGCAGCGGTACAACGAGAGTGTGGCGCTGGCCCGGATGCGCGCCAGACAGGGCAAGGTGCTGATCGTTGCCCCGGAAGACACCTGCGGCGTGGATACGCTGACAAAGGATAAGCAGGCGCTGCGCAGGCTCTACGAAATGGGATACGCAGACGGAAAGAAAATAACGGACTACTTAAGCAAGGGAAGGTAAGACAATGAGCAAAATTCAAATCATGACCGATTCCGCCAGTGACATTTCCTATGCGGATGAGAAAAAATACAACATTTCCGTCATTCCGTTTCCCATCACTTTGGGAGACAAAACCTACACCAGCCGGGTGGATTTCGACAACCAGCAGTTTTTCGATTTGATGGCGCAGTATGATGAAATTCCGAAAACCGCTCAAATCACCCCCTTTCAGTTTCAGGAAATCTATTTACAGCAGGCCCGCGCCGGTGTAACCGACCTGGTTCTGGTGCTGATTAACTCCAAGGGTTCCTCCACCTATGACAATTCCGTACAGGCCATCGATCTGTTCTATGAGGAGTACCCGGAATACCGGGATGTGCTGCATGTCCACAGCTTTGACGGTATGGGATACAACGCCCTGTACGGAAGCCCTGTGGTTCATGCGGCAAAGATGTGCGCGGAGGGCGCTTCTCTGGAGGAAATCCTGAACTATCTTACGGATATCCTCCCCCGGCGGCAGATTTATTTTGGCATCTACGATTTGAAATACGCCGCAAAATCCGGGCGAATCCCCACGGCTGCGGCATTCCTCGGAACGGCACTAAACATGAAGCCTGTCATGAACATTTTTGACCGCTCCATCACTACCGCGGCCAAATGCCGGGGTGAGCGCAAGCTGGTGGAAAAGGTGGTGGAAATGAGCATTGCCGCCATGGAGCCGGGCTCCCCCTACGAGATCGTCTACGGAAGCGATCCGACCTGTCTGGAGGAGCTGCGCCGCCTGATGGTGCAGCAGCTTGGCTACGAACCGGCGGCAGTTTATCAGATCGGCGCTGCCGTTGCCGCCAACTCCGGCCCCCGGGTGGTGGGCGCCGCGTTCACGCGAAAAAAGGAAAGCAAAACGGAAAAGTGATCGTCCGTTTCCCATAATTTCTGTCTGAAAATCAGCAGTCTGAGAAATCAGGCTGCTGTTTTCCTATCTGCGCTGCTTTCTTAGTTAATGAATGGCGGATATCGGGATAAACTGTTTGCAGAAAAATGGCGGCTTTCCCTTTTTCCCGATTGACAAATACCCCATAGGGGTATATAATACAAATACCCCTTGGGGGTATCTTTGAAACGGAGGCTGAAACATGGCTGAGAAAGAACTGTGCGGATGCTGCGGGAAAACAACAGACCGCTCAGAGGAAGAACGGAAAAAGCTGATTCACCGGCTGAACCGGATCGAAGGGCAGATCCGCGGGATTCGGGGGATGGTGGAAAGTGATGCCTACTGCGCGGATATTCTGATGCAGTCTGCCGCTGTCAACGCCGCAGTCAATGCCTTTAACAAGGAACTGCTGGCCAGTCATATCCGGGGCTGCGTGGCCAGAGATATCCGGGAGGGCAAGGATGAAGTCATCGATGAGCTGGTTGCGACACTGCAAAAGCTGATGAAGTAAAAGGAGGTTCCGTGATTCAATTATGGAGCAATATACAGTAACGGGCATGAGCTGCGCCGCCTGCTCTGCCCGGGTGGAAAAGGCGGTATCCGGCGTAAAAGGCGTCACCTCCTGCTCGGTGAGCCTGCTGACCAATTCCATGGGCGTGGAGGGAACCGCCTCCGCCGAGGAGATCATCGCGGCGGTTCGTGAGGCGGGATACGGAGCGGCGCTGAAAAAGAGAAGTAACAATCGGACCGCTCAGCTTTCCTCCGAAGAGGATACGCTGAAGGACAGGGAGACCCCCGTTCTGAAAAAGCGGCTCTTCGCATCTCTTGGCTTCTGGATCGCATTGATGTATTTTTCTATGGGGCACATGCTGTGGGGCTGGCCGCTGCCATCGTTTTTTGACGGCAACCATGTGGCAATGGGCCTTTTGCAGCTATTGCTGACGGTGATCGTCATGGTCATCAATCAAAAGTTCTTTATCAGCGGCTTCAAGAGCCTGTGGCACCGTGCGCCGAATATGGACGCATTGGTTGCGCTGGGCGCTACGGCAGCCTTTGGCTATAGCACCTTCGCCCTGTTTGCCATGACGGACGCCCAGGTTAAGGGCCAGATGGATGCGGTCATGGTCTATATGGACGAATTCTACTTTGAGTCCGCCGCTACGATTCTGACCCTGATTACCCTGGGCAAAATGCTGGAAGCCCGTTCCAAGGGAAAGACCACGGACGCTCTGAAGGGGCTGATGAAGCTGGCACCCAAAACCGCAACCCTTCTGCGGGACGGCATGGAAACTACCGTGCCCATTGAGCAGGTGGTGAAGGGCGACGTCTTTGTGGTGCGTCCCGGAGAAAACATCCCTGTAGACGGGGTAGTTTGCGAAGGAAACAGTGCCGTTGACGAGTCCACCCTGACAGGCGAGAGCATTCCCGTGGACAAATCGGCGGGAAGCATGGTTTCCGCGGGAACGCTGAATCAGTCGGGCTTTCTGCGCTGTGAAGCCACCAGAGTTGGTGAGGACACCACCCTTTCCCAGATCATTCAGATGGTCAGCGATGCAGCAGCCACAAAAGCCCCCATTGCCAAGGTTGCGGACAAGGTCTCCGGCGTCTTTGTCCCCGCGGTGATTGCCATTGCGGTAGTAACCGTGATTGTATGGCTTATCGCCGGTCAGACTGTAGGGTTTGCTCTGGCACGGGGTATCTCCGTCCTGGTTATCAGCTGCCCCTGTGCGCTGGGTCTTGCCACGCCTGTGGCCATCATGGTGGGCAACGGTATGGGCGCAAAGAATGGAATTCTGTTCAAGACCGCTGTGTCTTTGGAGGAAACCGGAAAAGTGCGGATCGTAGCGCTGGATAAAACCGGAACCATCACCCAGGGAGCGCCGAAGGTCACAGATATTCTGCCCGCGGAGGGTGTGGAAGAAAAGGAACTGCTGTCCCTGGCTCATGCGTTGCAACAGACCAGCGAGCACCCCCTGGCCCGGGCCATTCACCACAGAGCCGAGGAGGACGGTCTGACGGCAGCCGAGGTCGAGCAGTTCCAGGCGCTTCCCGGTAATGGACTGACCGCACAGCTAAATGGTTCTGCCCTGTTGGGCGGCAGCTGCCAGTTTATCAGCGGACAGATTCCGGTGCCCGCAAAGATGAAAGAAAGATCTGAACATCTCTCGGAGGAAGGAAAAACCCCGCTGTTCTTTGCCAAGGACGGTGCGCTCTGCGGCATCATTGCCGTGGCGGATACCATTAAGGAGGACAGCCCCCAGGCCATTGCCGAAATGCGGAACATGGGCATCCATGTGGTGATGCTCACCGGCGATAACGAACGCACTGCAAAGGCCATCGGTGCAAAGGCCGGCGTGGATGAAGTGATCGCGGGTGTCCTTCCCGACGGAAAGGAAAGCGTAATCCGCAAATTGCATCAAAAAGGAAAAGTCATCATGGGCGGTGACGGCACCAACGACGCGCCTGCCCTGACCAGCGCCGATATCGGCATCGCCATTGGCGCGGGCGCTGATGTTGCCATCGACGCGGCGGATGTGGTGCTGATGAAAAGCCGCCTGTCCGATGTGCCTGCGGCCATCCGCCTGAGCCGCGCGACGCTGCGCAACATTCATGAAAACCTGTTCTGGGCGTTTATCTACAACACCATCGGTATCCCGCTGGCGGCAGGCGTCTTTATTCCGTTGCTCGGCTGGCAGCTGAACCCCATGTTCGCCGCGGCGGCCATGAGCCTGTCCAGCTTCAGCGTTGTCAGCAACGCCCTGCGCTTGAATTTCTTCCGGATGCACGATTCCACACGGGATCATAAAATCAAAATAAAATCTACTGCTGAAAAGGAGACAAAACCCATGAAAAAGACACTGAAAATCGAAGGCATGATGTGCGGGCATTGCGAGATGCACACAAAAAAGGCGCTGGAAGCCCTTGACGGCGTGACCAAGGCCGAAGTCAGCCACAAGACCGGCACTGCGGTGGTAACGCTGGAAAAAGAGGTTTCCGATGAAGTTCTGAAGAAGGCCGTTGCCGACCAGGGCTATGAGGTAACAGACATTCAATAATCCACTGCGGGGATAGTTGATTGCCTGTTTTCTGAACCTGCGAAAAACAATACTTCGCCGGGTATGGGCTGATTGCCCATGCCCGGTGCTCCATTATGCAGCTGATTCAGGTGGGAATCGAAACCCCGGAGGCTTTGCGGCAAGTCGGAGCCAAAGCCGCGTGGCTGAAAATTCAGGAGATCGATCCGTCCGCCTGCATCCATCGCCTGCTGGCTTTGGAGGGCGCGATTCAGGGTGTGAAAAAGTCTGGGCTTTCGGATGCCGTGAAAGCAGACCTGAAAGCGTTCTATCAGGAGCACAAGCTATAAAAAATGGGAGCCGCCAAAAACGGTTCCCATTTGCACCCTAACATATTTAGTCTACCATATTTGAAGCCCCGTGTCCATTCTCAGTTTCTCCAACTTTTATCGCTCATTCTTGTGTATCATCCCATCTTGCAAAACAAGGGAATCTACGCTATTATGAAGATACAAAAAAGGAGTGAGTCCAATGTACTAAGGTTTCTCCAAATCCGTAGAAAGCGAGGTTAACCACAGATGGAACCCACCTATGAGAAGGAATAACCCTCGACGGTTGCAGTGAGTAGGCAACAGGTCGAGGGTTATTTCTTTTGCCTTTATGTCAGAATTACGCTATAATGTCCTCAAACACTACACACAGACAATAATTTTTGCAGGAGATTAACCATGTTCCAAAACAAAGTAATCGTCATCACCGGGGGTGCCAACGGCATTGGTAAGTGTATCGCTGAGGAATTTCAGAAAAACGGCGCCCATGTTTGCGTCATTGACCAGTCAGAAGGCGACCACTATGTGGGCGATCTTACCGACAAGGCTACACTGGAGGACTTTGCGCAAAGGGTTATCGAGAAGTATGGTCGTGTGGATGTGCTGGTGAACAACGCACCGCCCCTGTTCTTGGGGCTGAACGAATGCACCTATGAGCAGTTCCAGCAGTCCATGGCAATCGGCGTTACCGCACCGTTCTACCTGAGCAAGCTGTTCGCGCCATACTTCGCCCCGGGGAGCAGCATCATCAACATCTCTTCCTCCCGGGATCGGATGAGCCAGCCCCAGAGCGAAAGCTACACCGCTGCCAAGGGCGGAATTTCCGCTCTGACCCATGCGCTGGCAGTCAGCTTCGCCGGAAAGGTGCGGGTCAACTCCATCTCCCCCGGCTGGATCGACACGGCTTACACCATCTACGAAGGCCCCGATGCCATCCAGCAGCCTGCGGGCCGGGTGGGCAATCCCCTGGACATCGCCAACATGGTGCTGTTCCTGGCATCCAGTAAAGCCGGCTTCATCACCGGCGAAAACATCTGCATCGATGGCGGTCAGACCCGGCTCATGATTTACCACGGCGACAACGGCTGGACGCTGAATCCCTAGGGAGCCTTTGAAATTGCGGTGGCGTTGATTGAAAAAGAATTGGAGTGAGGAAAATGGCAAAACGAATTGCTGTCCTTTCCGACACCCACGGGCTGCTCCGCCCGGAGGTGCTGTCTGTGATTTCCGGCTGTGACGCCATCATTCACGGCGGCGACATCAACAAGCCGGAAATCATCGACAGACTGAAAGAAATCGCTCCGGTTTATGTAGTCCGAGGCAACAATGACAAAGCGTGGGCAAAACACATCCCCGCAACGCTGACCTTCCAGATTGAGGACTGCCGGTTCTTTCTGGTGCACAACAAAAAGGAAATGCCCAAAACTTGATCAGATCAAGGCTTATGACATTGAGCAATTTCTGAAACAGCTTCGCCGGAGCAAGGCTTCCAATTCCCGGATCTCCCAGTGCCGGGGGATGCTGTTTCAGATTTTCAACAAGGCAGTTGCCAACGACCTGATCCCCAAGAATCCGGTGCGGTTCGCGGAGAAAATGCGCAAGGGCCCGCCCAGACGGAAGGAAGCTTTCACAGCCGAAGAAGTCCAGCTTCTTATGGACAACCTTCCCGAAAACCAGATTGGATGGAGCATCCGACTGATGCTGGGCACGGGAATGCGCACCCAGGAGCTGCTGGGACTGGAACCCCGGCACATCGCCGAGGACGGCTCCACCATCACCATCGAGCAGGCAGTGTGCATGGACAAAGGCACGGCGACGCTGGGTACGCCCAAATCCTTTGACAGCTACCGCTGTATCCCGGTGCCTGAAAACCTCCGATACTACGCAGTGCTGCTCCGGGACACGTCGGATAAATTCATCTGGGAATCTCCCAGAAAGCCGGGGATGCCCTGCAACCCTTCCACCTTCCGAACCCAGTTTCAGAAGGCGGTGAAGGGGGTGGAGGGGGTTCGGGTGCTGACGCCCCACAGCTGCCGACACACCTATGTTTCTCAAATGCAAATGCTGGACGTGGACCTGGCGACCATCCAGAGCATCGTGGGTCACGCTGATGTGGACATGACAAAGTATTATCTGCACGTTCAGGAGCCGGTGAAATTGGCGGCAATTGAGAAGTTTTCCAGTGCCTTTTCCGGGGGAAAAGACCCGGATTTGGACGTATTGGACCACATGGAACCGTTGTAATTCCGGTACGATTCCGGTACGGCGAGTAACGTAAACTTATGGTTAACGCCCCGGTTCAGAAAATACGGATTATACAGCGATTATTCACGATTATAACAAGAAAGAGTCCTGAAAACCAGTGGTTTTCAGGACTCTTGGTGGAGATAAGCGGGATCGAACCGCGGACCTCTTGAATGCCATGCATTGGAAATGAATATCATTTGATATTTATGCAATAATTAGTCCAATAGGTCCAGAAAAATCGCATAAAAATCCATTATATATCAGTTGGTGCATAGTGTTTCGTCGTGATTCCGGTATGCGTTCCGGTACGATCTGTTTCGCAGTTTTTGGGGTGTTTCGCACCCCTGATTCGGAGCGCATATTCAGTCTATAAAAACCGCTGAAAGGATAATGAGATTATGCAATTCATTTCAACAAAAACAGCCTCGGAAAAATGGGGTATTACAGAGCAACTGGTTCGTCGCTATTGCAGGCAAAGCCGTATTCCCGGCGTAGTGCAAAGGGACGGCGCATGGCTGATTCCGGAAGATGCCAAGAGACCGATGAAAATAGAACCGGGTGTAAAAGAGCCGGTGGTGCTACCGGCACTGGCGCAGAAGCTGCTCCGGCAGAAAAAGAAGAAAAGCTATCACGGGCTGTACGACTACGTCCAGATCAATCTGACCTATAGCTCCTGCCGCATGGCAAGCAACCGCCTGACCAGACAGCAGGTGGAAACCATCTTCTCGAAAGGGAAAGTGTCGGTGTCCTTCGAGCCCATGAAGGTGTCCGACTTGGTGGAGGTGCTGAACCACTGTGTCTGCGTAGACTACATCCTCGACCATGCGCAGGAACCGCTGACCCCGAAATTCATCAAGGATCTCCACTACCAGCTGGTCTTTGGTACGGTGGATGACCGTCGGAAACGGGTTGCGCCGGGGCAGTACCGAAGCCCCAAATCCTCCCGCAGAGTGCCCTTCATGCTGCCGGCAGATCAAGTTGGCCCCAAGCTGAAAGCCCTGATTGCGGAATATGAAGCGCTGACGGAGGTGGAGCGCCGGGACATTCTGCGATTCCATGTGCGCTTTGAGCGGATTTTCCCCTTTGAGGATTGCAACGGCAGAATCGGTCGGCTGATTCTGTTCAAGGAATGCCTGCGCCACGATGTGATGCCCTTCATCATTGACGATAAACGGCGCAACCGATATCTGGAGGGACTCCGGGAATGGGACGATGATCCCGGTATTCTCACGGAAGTGGTGATGGAAGCCCAAAGCCGCTTTGATGCCCAGATTCAGCTGCAAAACCTATCGGAGCACCGGCACAATTTCCTGTCGGCAGGCGTTATGGAGGACTGATTATGAAGATTGCTTACATCCCCGTGGGAGACTACTGCATCCCCAATCTGGAACTGCCCCAGCAATCCCGCCCCATCGGCAAATGGGGCAGAATGCACCGCCACTACCTGGAAACATACCACCCCATTCGGTTCAATCAGCTCATCCTCTCCGGCACCCTCTGGACGTATCTAGCCGACCTGAACGAACAGGCGCAGGCGCGTATGGAAACGCTGATCGCACAAATGAAAACCGCAGAGGGCGTTACCGAGAGCTTGAAAGCAAACGATCCTATGGCGTGGGTGCAGAGGATGAACAGCATCCAAGCTAGGGCGGAGGAGATTATAGTAGAGAAATTAATCTTATACTAACTCCTGCGTTCTTTTACATAAGTAACACAATGTTGGTAAATTGTGAATATAATTGGTCGATTCATCTTCTAAACGATACTAATTAATACAAAATGCTGGACATACAATGGCCTTTTGATTGTATGTCCAGCAAAACAGTTTTCGAGGTACAATATTACATTATAATCCAAAATACTTGGCAGCAAGAGATGGTTTTTTTGATAACTCAACCTCTAGATCGTTATAATCCCAACCTTTAATTATTATTTCTCCTTCCGCACTAATTGTACGAATTCTATCAATGGTATTAGGAGAGAAAAAACCGCTATAGAATAGCCCATAGCAATCGGCATGGAATTCCTAGAATAGATCGCGTGATTCAGATATGTTTTTTCGGCTTAATTGCTGCTTCATGTGCTTGCACTGAAATATCCATTTTCTTCTTTCTGAGCTAATTAATGTACAGTATTCTTCATCAGCCGTAATATCAACTCCACCATCTGCAGCACGGATATTTCCACGAATTTGGACATTTATAAACCCTAAAGAAAGCAATAGGTCGCGGCAAAAAGATTCGAATTGTTGTTCATTTAATCCTGTGAAATCAAATGATCTACCCCAAAAGTGATGCGGAGCCACAGCTAAAAAGTCCTTCTCCATTTTTTTCAATCTGTTCTTCTCATATGTAAAACACCGATCAGAGTCTTCTGGTTCAACCCGACAAATTGCAACCCACAGCTCTCCGCACGAAATGATTAACCTTGCTTTTGTATCAACAGAATACTTTATCATTGGTTCCATGTCACACTCTTCGTCGACCTGTGAAAAAGCATTGATTACTTCCCTGACAATTTTTAGGTCATAGATTATTCTATTATCGTCCACTTTTGTGATAAAATACTTAAATCCGGAATAGAATGAACACACCTTGTTAAGTGGATGGGATAATAGCTGCAGATTATTCAAACCGACACCAGTTAATGCAATATCAAATCTGCTGATATACACATTCTCAGAATTGCAATTGCACGCTCTTCCTAATGGATGGTCTTTTAGGTACTTGTTGCACAAGAATGGTGAGGCATTCTTTAATTTCCCCATAATCTGTTTTCGATATTCTTCAATTTCTAGTTGTTCCTCATTTCCTATGTCAATTTCGTAGAATGAGAGTTTTTCGGTCATTCGGAAGGCATTGACCAATATTTCAATTGTTTTGTTAAGTTCATTCCAGGAGAAAGGAATACCGAAGAAACCGATTTGGTTAGAAACAAATGGACATCCAAGTCCATCATCATACTGCACTTCTGGCTCATGTCCAATAATTCGACGTAGGCTTTCAATAAATACTTTTTCCTCCTTGATAGTTTCAATGACGCGAAAAGCACTATCACAGTCTTCATATAGGAAGTCACGGTAGATGCTAAATATATCTTCATCGAATTCGAGATGTAAACGTTCAAGGGCACAACAATGGTCGATAGAATACGAGAAATAAACTATTCCCATGTCGCTGTCACAGTCGAATTCATAATGTTTATCATAACGGCTGCTAAATTCTTTTATAAACTCTACGGTATTCATAATGACCTCTTATTCCATACTTTTCTCAAATGAGTGATAATGGCGAGAGTTTGATATATTAAACGGACGTTATACAAATCAATGCATCAATCACTTACTTATTTATTTTACTTCGAAATTTGACTGATCATCATTATCGGGAAAGGAATAATCATTTAGTTCCGGAAAATCAAGAAACTCTGCAAGTGTCATATTAAACGCCAGGGCAACTTTGTGCAGAGTGGACGCTCTGGGGTCCTTTGTAAGACCGCGAACGATATTATCCAAAGTGGATTGGTTAATTCCTGCTCGAGTTGCCAGTTTGTTGATTGCAAAAC